>JAQXRI010000116.1 GCA_029218445.1 Prevotellaceae bacterium
CGTAGAAGGCGCAAAAGTTGTGTGTGAGGTTATCAAGCCGCTTGTAAAGGGCGATAAGGTTATCGTCTTCAAGATGAAGCGTCGCAAGGACTATCGCAAGAAAAATGGTCACCGCTCTCAGTTCACACAGATAGAAGTTAAACAAGTAATCGCTTAAACCGAGGAGGAACAAAGAAATGGCACATAAAAAAGGTGTAGGTAGTTCTAAGAACGGCCGTGAATCAGCTTCACAAAGATTAGGCGTTAAGATTTGGGGTGGTCAGCAGTGCATCGCAGGCAACATCATCGTTCGTCAGCGTGGCACAAAGCACAATCCCGGCAACAATGTTGGCATCGGCAAGGACGATACTCTCTATGCATTGGTTGACGGTACTGTGAATTTCAAAAAGGGTCGCTTCAACAAGAGCATCGTTTCTGTCATTCCAAACGCAGAGGCCTAACAATATTTAAACAAGAAAAACTTTATTCCAAACAAACAACAGAATCCCACAGTTCTCGACAGAGCTGTGGGATTTCTGCGTTTTAACAGGTTCGACGAAATCCAACCATCATCATAACTGCCGGCTGTAGGGGCGGTTTGACGGTTTAAAACAATTCGTCGCACTCACGTCAAAATTACCTCGGCGTCAAGGTGCGGGTGGGACACCCGCACTCCTACTTCTTCCTCACCAGCCTTCTTATCCACAGATAATAGCCCGTAAGAGGCAGTGTACAACCTGTCAGGGCTGAAAGGAACGTGAGCAGACGGGTGATAGTGCCGCCCCAGCTGCCCGTGTGCACAGTATATACGGCACCTCTCACCTTGGCATCTTTGCCCTGCGACGAGTAGAGCTTCACGTCGGTTATCTCGCCGCTGCGGCGGTTGAACGAGTAGGTGTCGGCCGCCCTCAGACTTGCCCTTCCGGCAGGTATCACCTCGGCAGCCTCGCTCTTCATGGTTATCTGACGGTAGCCGGGGTTTTTCTTGGCCACCTCGTCAAGCACTTCCTGCCAGTGGCGATAGGGCGAACGCCTGTGGCCTCCGAAGCCAAAGAAACCGCCGTCGCCGCCGTGGTCATGATAACCGCCGCCATCGCCATGGCCGTGATAGCCGCCATGCTCGCCATGGCCTTCACGTCCGCCGTGTTCGCCACGGCCTCCACGCTCGCCACGCCCTGAGCCGCCTCTGTTGTGGTCCGACTGTTCTGTGCCATGCTGTCCGCCGTGGCTTCCTCCCCCACTCGACTCAACGCCAAAGCAGGCATAAAATCCGGTGCGATACCACGAGAACGACCATGTCAGTCCCGTCAAGGCCAAGGCCAAAAGGAATATGGTGGCGTAGATGCCGCCTGCTACATGCAGGTCGTGCCAAAAGCGTGGCCAGCCGCTTCTTAAGTGTATCACAAGACTCTTCTTCAAGGGCTTGTTGCGGTTGGTGAGCCACATGAGTATGCCCGTAAGCAGAATAAACACCATGAATAGTGTGCTGATGCCGGTCAGCAGCTTGCCCCAGGCTATGCCGTCGGGCTTCTCGTTGTCGAATATGGCCACCCAGCACTCGTCGGGATACTGTGTTCCGGTCAGTTCGCCCTTGACGTATGCGCCGCTTCCCTGCCTCCGCTCTCGGTCTTCACCAGGTCTTCATATCCCTCACGTATGTATTTTCCGCCGTCGATGGCCGAGCCGTATGGGCTTAGTCCCATGCCTATGACTGCGCTGTAGAGCTTGCCCGCACTCTCAAGGAAACCTGACAACATGGTGTATTCGCCGTTGCCCAGCAGGTTCTCCGACATGTAGTTGGCCGTGTTTTCCGAGTTGCTCTGCGCCGCCGTCTCCTTCTCCACGTCGAGGTATGTCAGCAGGAACATCTTCGGCAGGTTGTCGTAGGTCACCGACAGCGTGTTGCCACGTCGGAGGCTGTTGTGCCAGTAGAGGCTCACGTCGGAGTCGGCGAAGAGGTAGGGCAGGTTCGATATGCGCTCCTTGTAGTTGATGTTGGCCGCCGTCGAGCCCATGGTGGTCTTCATGTTGTCGCACACGTTCATCTTCGTCAGGTTGCCGCCCACGCTCAGCCATCGGCCAAGGCTGTAGCGCACCGACAGGTTGTAGCCCTTGGTCAGCACGTTGCCGTAGTTGACGTATGCTGCTGCATATTTTCCGCCGCTCAGGCTGGTAATGTTGCGCTGAATGTAGTCCTTAGTGTCGCGATACACCAGTCCGCCCTCTACGTAGAGGTAGTGCCGGTGCCACTTCCTTGCATAGCTGAGGTTGAAGTTGACGTTGTGGCTGCGCTCGGGCCTTATGGTCATGTCGCCCGTCTCGAGGTCTTCGTCGCCAAACATCTCCTCGATGGTGGGCAGTCGGCACGCCTTCTCGTACGACAGCTTCGCCTGCAGCCCCTCCGCTATATATAAGGTGGCGGCTGCTCCAAAGCCCCAGAAGTCCATCGAGCGGCTGCTGCGCTCGTATGCCTCCATGGTCCCGGTGGTGGCCACGGGTCCTGCCACGTATAGGTTGTAGTATTTGGCAAAGGCCGACATGTTCCACCGCTCCGACGGCGTCAGCCTGTACTGCAAGCCCGTAATGTCCTTGCGCGTGCGCTTGTCGATGGCGTCGGTCAGCGTCTCGGCCGTCAGCAGCGAGGCGTTGCGGCGGCGGAAGTCGGTCAGCACGTTGTTGAACGTCAGCATGTGACTTTTGCCCAGGCGGTAGTTCACTGTGGCCGTGGTGTTCCAGTTGTGGTTGGTGGCCCGCGAGTGCATCAACGACTGCTCGCCGGGCGAGTTGAGCGTTGCCGTTTCGCCGCGCCAGTTGTACTTGCACGAAGCGGTGTCGATGTTGGTGGTCACGTCGCGGTTGTAGCTTGCCGTCAGCGTGATGTCGAGGCCGCGGGTGAGCAGGTCGCGCTTCACATACTCCAGCGCAGGCTGCAGCGAATGGCTGCGGCGGTGCTTTTGGCCATAGACTATCTCCTGGCGCACGCCGGTCTGTATCTCCTTGTACATCTGCGAGCAGGTGACGCCCAGCATGAGCCTGTCGGCCCACTTGCGCCCCACCACTCCGGCCTTCACCACGGCGGCCTCGTTGTGGTAGGCGTCGTTGAACCGCCTTACGCTCTCCTTCTTGTCGCGGTCGATGCGCCCCGTGGCGAAGTCCTCGACGGGCGACTCTACGCGGTAGCTGTTGTCGGAATAGTTCTGAAAGGCCGTAACCTCGTAGGTCAGTCCGCCCTTGAAGGTCTGGCCGAACGTGAGGTTGCTGCGGTGGGTGTTGAACGAGCCGTAGGAGTAGGACGCGTCGAGGTGCAAGCCCATGTGGCGGCGGTTGGTCACGACGTTCACCACGCCTCCGATGGCGTCGGTGCCGAAGCACACCGGCACCACACCCTTGTACACCTCGATGCGGTTGGCGAAGCCCACTGGAATGTTGTTGAGCCCGAACGAGGCCCCTACGCCTTCCTGCGGCACTCCGTCGATGAAAATCTTCACGTGGTTGCCGCTGAAGCCGTCGATCATGAGCGACATGTCCGACCCTACTCCACCCGACTCCCTCAGCTTCAGTCCCGGTGCCTTGGCCAGTGCGTCGCTCAGGCTCTTGGTGGTGTTCTGCATCTCGCGCGTATCGACGGCGATGGTGTTGAAGGCCGACTGCTTGACTCGGCTCACTCCGTTGGCCACCACAACCACCTCGTCGAGGCGCATCTCCTTGTCGATGCGCTTTGCGTGGCGGTGGTCGCGGCGGCTCACCTTGGTGCTGTCCTGCTGTGCCACAGCGGCCTGCACAATGAAAAACGACATGATGACTGTCGCAAGTCTATATACTGTTCTCTTCATATTCAAAAAAAAAATAAAAGGGGGCTGTTGCCCATGCGCATAAATACAACTGGATTTACGTGGGGGTAACACACTACACGTTGTTTTTCGGGTGCAAAATTACTACTATTTCCATATTCCCACAATACCTAAAACAAGTGATTTTGAAAAAACGCCGAAATGTGTTAAATCACCAAAAATCGTGATGACATAAGGTTAAACCATTGGCTGCGGGGTGAGTCAAACAGAGTGACTTAATTGTAAAAACAGACAAAAACTATGAGAAAGATTGTGTTAATCGCAGCCATCGCCATCATGGGCTTTGGCAGCATGTCGGCCCAAAGGGGCGGCGGCAAGAGAATGAGTGTAGAAGAGCAAGTGACGGCCATGACTAAGGAGCTTAACCTTACTGCCGACCAGCAGAAGAAGATTACGGCACTTTACACCGACTTCCAGAAGAAGCGCACCGAAAACACGCAGACGTCGCGCGAACAGATGCGCGCCGAGCGCGACAACCTGAACAAGCAGGTGAAGGCCGTGCTCACTGCCGACCAGCAGAAGAAGTTTGACGAGATGATGCAGAAACGCCGTGGCGGCGGCAGGCCACAGGACAAGAAGTAAAAAATGCCCCCTACCTTAGGGGGAGAGCAAGTTACTCCACTGCATTGGATTAGCCTTAACACATTCATATAGTAAGGTGATTATAAAGTGTTGAAAACTTCAATTACTAAAAACAAAAAAAAGAGGGCAGGCTTTTTTCAACCTGTCCTCTTTTTTTCAAATGGTAGCATGCACATTGTCAGGCTGGGTTCACTCGCCAATGTTGCCACCCTGCTCCTCGTCGCCCGTCGGTGGAGTGGTCTGTCCGCCGGATGGAGTCTCAGGCTCGTCGGGAGTGCTGGCAGAGCGAGGGGAAACGTAGCTGTTGCTCTCGCGCAGCTTGGCCTGAGTGCTGAGCATCGACTTAGAGAATTCGCCGAGGCCAATGGCCTGAAGCACTACGGAATCAACATTTTTCGCAACTGAGAAGTCGTCGGCAGTGGCGGCTCCCATCTTGTGCTTAACGGAGAGGCCAAACGATACAAGATCGTCAAGAATTACTCGCTTGCCGTCGAGGGTCAATTCCTTGATGCAAGCCACGGCACCTTCGAGCACTGCCTTCAGATAGCCTGGAGCGAGCGGAGTGTTGTGTTTAGCCATGTGCTCAGCGAGTTCCGGAATGTGAAGAGTCTCGGTGCTGACTACTCTGCAGTACCACTTGCCAAACGATGGAGAGTCCTTCAATTGGCTCTGATAAATTTGATAACTTAGCATAGATGTAAAAATTATTAAGGTTAAACTAAAAAGTGAATTTCTCTCAAGATTCAGCTGTATTCAGCCTCATCTTTCTATATGCAAAGGTACAAAAAAAATCTGAAAATACCAAATATTTTCAGATAATTTTTCACTAAAAAAACGCTACTTTTTTCCGCCGCCGCGCTGGGGGTGTGGGCGTCCCGCCCGCACCTCGCCTACAAAGTAACTGAACTTTCCCACATTTATCTATGCAATGCGGTAACTTACTCCCCCTCTAAGATAGAGGGGGTGTCACGTAGTGACGGGGGAGTATGAACCGCCGCATAAGTAATATAACACCACCGAGGCAGTACATACTCCCTCCCCCCGTTGGGGGACTCCCCCTACCTTAGGGGGAGAGCAAATTACTTCTTCAAGCTGCCCTGGTAAGCCTTGCTCTGGAATTTCTGCTTTTCTACTACTACGTTAGGATTGCTCTTCGGCACGTAGAACTTTGTGGTGCTTGGGGTGTAGATGCCGCAGGTGAGGCATGTGACGAAGCCGTCCCAGAAGGTAATCTTGCGCTCTACTACATAGTCCTTAACTCCAGGCAGATGGTCCTCAACCTTGTCGTGCTTAACTACCAATCCGCCAATGAAATGGTGGTTGCGCTCGCTGGCAACATGCACGAGAGGCTCGTCGTGGCCGATGTTGCCCACTGCCATCTTGTCGCAATAGCACGATGACATGAAAAGTGACGAAGAAGCCACGAGGGCTGCAATCATAAATTTCTTCATATTGTAAGACAATTTTAAATAATGGTCCTTCAGCATCATAAGGACGAAATATAATTAACACTGAAAGCGCCGATGCTGAGTGCCTAACCCAAAGTGCAAGATTCTATGTAAAAACCTAAGTCTCAATGTGTTGGCAACCTAACGCCTCATTAATGAAAATCTCAAACAATGGCCTTGGCCATGTCTATGGTTGCAAAGTTATATAAAATAAGTTAAACGGCCAAAAAAAATTCCATATTTATTCGACCCGTACGGTTGAATTTATTTTTTCTACGCCTTGAAAAAGCTGAAGAACTTAACTGACATATAACACCAGTCAGCCAAATAACCCGCCGTAGGACTGGGGGTGTGGGCGGCAGAGTGAAACGCAACGTTAGGGGTTGGCAAACGCAACGTTAGGGATAAATAAACGCAACGTTGGACTGCTCAATCTCCAACGTTGCGTTATAAAAAAACAGCAAAGCCAATACAAATTATAGTTCCTTCGGCACAACCTTTTCGTAATGGCCCTGTCGCAAGCGTTTTACTACTTGGTACGTGTTGACAAGTTTGTTAAGATATCGGTGAGCAGTACGCTCACTTATGCCCATGCTTTGGGCAATCTCCAATGCTTCATCTTTTTTGAACTGGCGTCCCTGTGGCAGTCTTATAAAAAAGTCGGACTCCGGGGCACTTGGCTTTTCGGCGCAATGGCGGAATGGGTCGTTGTCCTCTGTGGCAAGTACGGAATAGACGCGTGCAGTGTGGCTCACCAAGCAGTCGATGATGGTCATGGCCGTGTTGAAATCGCGGTCGTCGCACTGTATGGCTCGCTGCATCTCGAGGAAAATGGCATCCTGCTTGTCCCACTCGGAGAGGCAGCGCAGCAAAGTGAGCACCATGGCACAGCGGAAGCACTCGAGGGCAATGCGGAAGATGAAGCCCTGGATGCCGTTCCCAAGCATGGCAAACTGCTCCTTCACCACGGCACTGAAGTGCGACAGGAAACGTTGCTGCTGGTCGTTGGTGAGCAAAAACTGCATGGGGTTGCTCTCACGCTCCTTCAGCTCGCTGTAGAGTGGCATAAACTCGTTGCCTATGCGCTTAAACTGCTCTTCAACAGGCTCTTCCACGTGAGCAAACACGTTGCGAAACTCGACCTTCGACTCTGGCAAGGCATAAAAGAGGAAGCGGGAGGCCAAGCCGTTGGCCACATTGCCGGGTGGCAGCAGCAGGGCGAGCTGAGAACCGGTGCAGGTAAGCATTACGGCCAGTCGGGGCTGCTCAATCTCGATGTTCACCTTGTCGGCAACTCGCACCATAGAGATGGTCTCATGATGGAAACACTTTCGCAGTAGGTCGGTGTAGTCGCCATACTCAGCCTTAGATAGCATGTTGGTCAGGGTGTCGGCCTCCGTCTCGAACATCAAGCCCCAGTCGCCGTTGGCGTCCAAGGCTCGATATACTGCGCTGGCCGAGCTGTTGGCGGGAACGAAGGGCGATGTAGGCACAGGCTCTTTTGGCTCAGGGCCGCGCTCCTTTTTAGGCATATTGTCCCAGGCTGCCTTCTCCATTTCATAGGCCTTGAGCTTCTCTACATAGTCGATTTTCATCTTGCGCTTTATTGGAGCAATGAGAGCCCTTGCCGCCTCGAGGTCGCCCTTCGACGAAGCGTAAGGTCCATATATAATAAGGTGGAGCGGAGCGAAAACCTTTCGGCCGTCGTAAATGCCATAGACCGAATCGGGTATGACACCCGAGAAGGTGGTAATGCTGCCGAGCAGCATCTTGTCCTTACCGGCAAAGTCGGGCTGACTGTCGTAGATTGGCAGGAGAAGCGGTGGCAGGTCGTCACGAATTATCTTGTCACTAAAGGTTACGTCGTAATAAACATTGGAGATGTTGTCACAGCCGTTTTCTGCCACATCTGCCATTCTGCCACTTGGCACATTTTGGTCAAAACTGGTAAAAACACCATTTTTTGCATCTTTTCCACCATTTATGCCACGTGGCAGTTTGGCAAAAGTGGCAGAAAGGTCGATGCCTGCATCTTTGGCCATTTGGAAAAATTTTCCGACATTTATTGTGCCGTTGTGGCTGCGCAGGAAACCGGTATATTTCTTGTCACACTCAGTTTCCTGGTAGTCGGAGTTCAAGCGGCTGACATCATGAAAAAACGTTCTGCCTGCCTCGCCGAGTCCTTCGGCCAAGGCAAAGCCAACGTCGCGCCAGTTGTCGTAGCCTTGCGTGATGTCGATGTTGCGCGCCATCAACTCATCAGCCACAAGTCTCACCTTTTCAGCCACGTCATCAGCCTCGGCCGGCAGTGGCTGCACTTTAGGCTTGCCGCTGTTCTGTGCGGCTTTAGCCTCTCCGTTATTTAGGGGGTGTGCCTGACTCGTGCGGCACGAAGCCATCGGCGCAACAGTCGCTGTTCGACGAGCCTCGGCTTGAGCCGTGCCAAGGCTGCAAGGAAGGGGGACTGCGACACCACAATGGGCAATACTGCTACATAAGGCAATGGAACAAGAGCGACTCTGGGAAAGACAAGATAAGATTTATAGACCTGATAAAAGACAAGTGACTATGGCTACATTTGAATCATCACTAAGACCAAAGCTCATCTACGTGTTCCGCATCAACGACAACGCCCACCACGGAGCACTGAAGATAGGCGAAGCCACGGCAACGCTCGGCGACGGATATTTCAAACCCAACAGCCAGTTGCTGAACAAGGCTGCCAAGGAGCGCATCGACCAATATACCAAGACGGCGGGCATAAGTTACGAGCTGCTCTACACCGAAGGGACGATGTTCACCGACGACAAGGTACACGTCTCGTCGTTCAACGACAAGCAGGTGCACAAGGTGCTTGAAAGGTCGGGCATCAGACGGAAGAGTTTTGAGAAGAAGAATCAAGGCAGGGAGTGGTATGTGACCGACCTGCAGACCGTGAAGAGTGCCATTGCCGCCGTGAAGGAGGGGCGCGAGTCGCTCGACAACGGCGAGGTGACCCACGAGCAAAGCCCCATAGAGTTCCGACCCGAACAGCAGCTTGCCATCAATCGTACCATAACCCGCTTCAAGCGTGGCAAGCAGATGCTTTGGAACGCAAAGATGCGCTTTGGCAAGACACTTTCGGCGCTGCAAGTGGTTAGGGAAATGGAGATGCAACGCACTATAATACTGACCCACCGCCCAGTGGTGGACGAGGGGTGGTTTAAGGATTTCAACAAGATTTTTTACGACCAGCCCCATTGTCACTATGGTTCACGCACGAACGGCGAGAGCTTTTCAAAACTCGAACAATTGGCACAAGAGGGTGACCGATATGTATATTTCGCTTCGATGCAAGACCTGCGAGGAGCAGAGACCGTGGGCGGGAAATTTGACAAGAACGCCGACGTGTTTGCCGCACCTTGGGACATGCTCATAGTGGACGAGGCACATGAGGGAACAAAGACCGACATCGGGCAGAGCGTGATTGACACCTTGGTGAAGAAGCACACTAAGGTGCTCAGACTGTCGGGAACGCCATTCAACCTGCTCGACGACTACAACGAGGAGGAAATCTTCACATGGGACTATGTGATGGAGCAGCGTGCAAAGGCAGAATGGGACTTTACGCACATGGGGGACCCAAACCCCTACGAGTCGCTGCCAGCCATCAACATCTACACCTACGACCTCGGCTCGCTTCTCGGCTCGGAATATTGCGACGACGAGAAAGCATTCAACTTCCGTGAGTTTTTCCGCACACGCGAAGACGGCACGTTTTGCCACGACCGCGACGTTGACCGCTTCCTCACACTGATGTGCAAGGATGGCAATCTCTATCCTTATTCCAACGACGAGTTCCGCAAGATGTTCCGCCACACGCTTTGGGTCTTGCCTGGAGTGGCTGCGGCAAGGACACTGAGCGAGAAGCTGCGCCGACACTCGGTGTTTGGCAACTTCCAGGTGGTGAACGTGGCGGGAAACGGCGATGAGGACGAGGAAAACGAGGAGGCACTGAAAATGGTGAACAAGGCAATAGGTCCCGACCCCTCAGAGACCTACACCATAACACTGACTTGCGGCCGACTGACAACGGGAGTGAGCGTAGAGCCATGGACGGCGGTGTTCATGATGTCGGGTTCGTTTTCAACCTCTGCCGCAAGCTATATGCAGACCATTTTCCGCGTGCAGACTCCGTTCACCTGCCACGGACAGATGAAGACAAACTGCTATGCCTTCGACTTTGCGCCCGACCGCACGCTGCGAGTGCTGGCAAAGGTGGCGAAGGTGTCGGCAAAGGCAGGAAAATCTACCGACGAAGACCGAAAGATACTTGGCGACTTCCTCAACTTCTGTCCTATCATAAGCATCGAAGGCTCGCAGATGAAACCCTACGACGTGAAGTCGATGATGGCACAGCTGAAGAGGGCACAGATAGAGAAGGTTGTGCAGAACGGATTTGAGGACGGCGCACTCTACAACGACGAACTGCTGAAACTGACCGACGTGGAACTGCAGGACTTCAAGGACCTGAAGGGAAAGATT
>JAQXRI010000117.1 GCA_029218445.1 Prevotellaceae bacterium
AAAAAAAACATTTTTTTGTTTTGTATTTCGCTCGATTTGCACTATCTTTGCCGCCGAAATGGATAGAGAAACTGAAGCAAAGCTGGTGAGAGGGCTGAAACAGGGTTCGGTGAAGGCCTTCAATGGAATCTATGAGCTGTATGCTCGTAGATTATATGGCTTCTGCCTAAAATATGCCAAATCGCGCGATACCGTCGATGAAATAGTAGGCGACACATTCGTGTGGATATGGAACAACCGTGAAAACATAAGGCAGGACGAATCGCTGCAGGCCATCTTATTCATCAAGGCACGACACCTGCTCATCAATGCTTACAGGAAACTGCTGCACAACCCTACGTACGAGGACTACATGGACTACCTCGACAAATCGGAGGCCAAGGAGCACAGCGACAGCCAACTGGAATACGACGACTTCGTAAAGCAACTCCACCAGGCCCTCAACCGACTGCCAAAGACGCAAAGGGAGATTATAAAGCTGTCGAAACTGGAAATGATGAGCAACAAGGAAATAGCAGCCAAACTGAACTATAGCGAGCAAACAGTGAAAAACCAGCTGTCGCTTGGCTTGAAAGAGCTGAAAAAGATGCTGAAATACACAAATTGCACAATTTTAGCGATTTTATTTGGGTGTTAATGGTACACTTGACTTTTTCGTTTGTATTACTTATTAGAAAGAGAAGAAAGAAACGAGATTTATGACGACAACCAATAGAAATAAACTGGAAGAGACTCGAAGAAAAATTGACTCTTTGACCGACGAAGAGTTGGCACAGGCCATGCAAGAGGACTGGGCAAATGGTGATATAGACCTTGACAGCGTTGGCGAGGACGACCTGAAAAGGGTGAAAGCCACGATAGACAGTCGCATCGGCTTTGAAAAGAAGCCACTCAGACGCAGCCTTATTCACTGGATGCAGATAGCCGCCGCCCTACTCTTCCCCATTTGTCTTGTAGGAATGATGCTGATGTACAACGAAAACAGGCAATATGCCGCCATTCCCGACATGCAGATAAAGACCGGAGTGGGCGAACAGGTGACGGTGACACTGCCCGACGGCACACAGGTGTCGCTCAACTCGATGTCAACGCTCAGCTATGCTCCGCAGGCTTTCAGCAAGGAGTCGCGCGAAGTGTCGTTTGACGGCGAGGCCTACTTCAAGGTTGCCAAAAACGCCGACATGCCTTTCGTGCTTCACCTTTCTGGAGCTGAAGTGAAGGTGCTTGGAACAGAGTTCAACGCCATCGACCGCAAGACGGAGAACATCACCGAACTGGCGCTCGTAAACGGAAAGGTAATGCTTACCGCAAATGCCTCGGGAAAGAGCTGCACCATGGCTCCCAACGAGATAGCCACAATAGACAAGACCACAGGCAACATAAACCTACGCCGAACAGCAAACGCAGCCGAAAAAGGACAGTGGAAGCAGAAGCGCATGACATTCCGCGACGCCAAGCTCGACTATGTAGTGAAAGAACTACAAAGGGCCTACGGGGTGAAGGTAAACATTAAGGCCTCGTCGGACGACACGTTTACCGGCACTTTGCCAACGGACAATCTCGACGAAGCCTTGAGGATAATTGAATTAACTTACAAGTAACTTACTTCTTTCCATAATCATTATACAGCATCAACAGGCACGATGCGCTCCAACTGAAATGCGACGCTTGCAGGGTGGCTCCCGTGTGGGTGTCGTAGTTTTCATGTATAGGAGCATCGGCCGTGAGGCCCTTCAGACGCTCAAACACCTGACGCGTGTAGGCATCGGCATTTTTTGAAAGGCCATAGTTGCGGTAGGCCTTGATGCCATAGTAGGTCTGGTCGAGCCAGATGGGGCCACGCCAATAGCCATTAGCGTCGTACTTGGGATTGTCGGCGGCAATGGTGGGAAATGGAATATAGGTTGAGAACTTCTTCGGGTCGTCGAGCAGGCGGCGAGCCTTTTCAAACTGTTGCTTGGTGGCAATGTTTGCCCAGAAAGGAATATAGCCCTCACAGCCTGCCTCACGCACGAAGGTGCGGTCGGCATCGAGCCGGCGGTCGTAGAAATAGCCGTCGGTGGAGTCGAAGAAGTAGTCGGCAATGCCTTGTCGGCGGTCAGGCAGATTGAATTCTACGCCAAGCACATCGGCAAACTTCTTCAGCAGAGTATATTCCATGGCAAGATATGCGTTGAGGTCAACGCTCTCCTGATTGGTGCTGTAGGCATCGTCGGCGTTGCGGAGCATCTGGGTGCCGTCGAAACGAATGGCATTGTCCATGCCGCTCTCCCATGCTGCGGCCTCAAGAGTGCCGTCAACCGAACCAAACTCGCAGATGCCGTTGCGGTCGTGGTCGCGCTTCTCATACCACCACTTGTGGTATTTCAGCAACTTTGGATACATCTCGGCCACGAAGGCAGTGTCGGCGTTGTGCTCGAAAATCTCGTTGACAGCCCATGCAGCCAATGGTGGTTTTGAGTCGCGGCTGTTGTTCTCGGAAGCGTCGGGATAGATGCAGTCGATTACCATGCCGTCGGGCTGCTGATAGTCAAACATTACGCGGATGTTGTCCTTGGCCAGCTCGGGGAAGAACGAAGCCATGGCGGCGGAAAAGCGCCAGCAGTCCCATGCCCAACAGCCAACGAAATAGTTGACGGCATGGCTTGGAACGATGCCATCGTGATAGACGGCTCCTCGTTGCGCCCGCCAGTTGGATATGAGCGTAACTATCGACTTCGCCGCCACGCGGTTGTATTCTGTAGGCATGTCCTTACGGATGACACGGTTGAAATAGCCCTGCCAACGGTCGGAAGAGGCCTGGAGCGCAGGGGTGGGACAAGCCAACAGGCCTGCCACCGCCGACTGGACGATGGTCAGTTCCGTGTCCTGCTCTACAAGGCTGATGGCTACATTTATTTCATAGTGACCCAACACAGTGGTTGCCTTGTAGTTGTGTCCGTGCTGTCGTAGGGAGACGTATGGCGGAAAAGTGAGTACAACGGCTTCCCCACCCTTATTACCTATTATCACTTGTTGGCCATCTACGCGAAGGCTCATCTTCTTGCTCACGCTGTCGGCTGTTAGCACGGTAGAGGCATTGACGCCTCTAATGGTAAGCAGTGCAGTGCGCGCATCGACAAACTGGAGCGACTCGTTGATGTCTGTCGTACCCTTGCGCAAGCTCATAGTTATTTCGCCTGGCCTGTAGTTGTCGGCTGCGGTGGTGGCTCCCTCAATGCTTACCAACGAGCGTGCATACCAGTTGCGATGGTAGATGCTGAACGGGCCGCAGAATCCTGCCGTCGGCTTGTTTTTCTCGGGCAGGGTGAACCCCATCCACGAGCCCATGTCGGTAAAACAACCGTTTTGGCGGCGCGGTGCCCCTGGCGTGAGGTGTATGTCTATTATGTTGTCGTAGGCCTTGTGGTCGCTCTGCGCCATGCCGTCGGTTGACGACAGCATGGCGAGAGTGGCTGAAAGGGCAATTATAAGTGTTCGTTTCATCGTTTATTGTCTTTTAATGGTGAAAGAATAGTTCCACTCATGCGGTGTGATGGTGTATTCAGGATGCACCTGTGCGCCCCAGGTGTTGTCGCCGCCAACGCCCATTTGTCGGTGGTCGATGTTCACCCAAACGAGATTCTTGCGCTCTATGCTGCCACCATGTATGTGTTTCACCATCGATGGCACATACTCTATGTCGCTCTGCAGGAAATGCCATGCACTGACGTTGAGCGGTTCGTCGCCTTCGAAACGCAGGCCTCGGCCGTCGCCGTCGGTGAGCGTAAGCCAGCGCACATCGCAGTGGTTGCCTGTTTCCTGGGCACGCACGTAAGGATGATACTGCTGCCATACGGTGGATTGGTAAACGCCAACGGGACAGGCGGCCTTACGGTCGGCATAGTTCTCGTGAGGGCCACGGCCGAACCACTTCATATTGCAGAAATCTTTTTTCAGTATCATTCTCACGCCGAGTCGCGGCATTTCGGGCAGAGTCTTGTTGCCAGGCAGGAAGTGCATCGACACGTGCATGGTGCCGTCGGCTGCCACCGTGTATGTCATGGTGAGGCGGCTTTGCTGCTCCTTCATGTCATAGGCCGAAGTAACGACTACACTGTTGGCCTCCTTGCGGGCCGTTATGCCGGTGAGCGTCATGCTGCTGCCCGCATGTTTCCACGTGGCGCAACGCTGTTCGGTGGCGTTGGCAACGTCGTTGTCGGTCAGTCCTCGCCAGAAGTTGGGCTGCGGGCCGGCAATGAGCGTCTCGCGGCCGTCATAGAGGAGTGAGGTAAGTTCGCCCGACTGCTTGGAGAATGTCATCTTGTATTCGCCCGTATTTGAACTACCTTCTACAACTATTGCCTCGGCCGTCTCGCTACTGCCAATGCTGCCCTTTGGAGTTAGGGCTGAAGGCCTCATCAGGTTGACGGGCAGCTGCATCTGCTCAAACGCCACCTCATGACCTTGCGGAACCATTGGGGCAGGCTTGCGGCTTACGGCCCTGAGGTTAAGGAAATATTCGCGGCTGTCGGTCGTTGGCAACGAGCCGAGGGGCAGGTCGATGTAAGCTGACTTGTGGGGCAGAAGATGCGGAAAACTAAGAGTTCCGCTGCCGACAGGCTCGCCGTCGGCCTCAACAGTCCACTGAAGCTGATAGTCGTCGAGGGTGATGAAGTCGAAGCGGTTGGTCACTTTTATTCGGCCTGTTGTGAAGGGTACCGTCTCGAATGCAATGTTCTGATAGGTCTTCTTCACCTGCCAGATGTGGGGATGGAGCGAGCGGTCGGCGGCAACGAGTCCGTTGGTACAGAAGTTGGAGTCGTTGACCACGCCCACGAAGCCGAGGTCGCCGCCGAAGGCCCAAATGTCGTTGCCCTTATCGTCCTTCTTGGCAATGGCCTGGTCAACCCAGTCCCAAATAAAGCCGCCCTGAAGCTGGTCGTACTTGTAAATAAGGTCCCAATAGTCGTCGAGATTGCCCACGCTGTTGCCCATGGCATGGGCATATTCACAAAGAATGAGCGGACGGCGGTCGCGCTGGTTGACATGACGGCGCAACGCCCACACACGGGCATACATTGGACAGTAGATGTCGGACTTGGCATCGTAGCCTCCACCCTCGTACTGCACGGGGCGCGTAGGGTCGAACGCCTTGGCGAAGTCGTAGTTGGCCTCAAACAGCGGGCCATAGCCGCTCTCGTTGCCCAACGACCAGATGATGACCGACGTGACATTGCGGTCGCGCAGCATCATGCGCTCCATGCGCTCGTGGAAGGGGGTAGCCCAGTCGGGCTTGTCGGCCAGTGTCTTCAAGTCGGAGTCGAGCATTCCATGACATTCGATATTGGCCTCGTCAACGAGATAAAGTCCATATTTGTCGCAGAGCTGATACCACTCGGGCATGTTGGGATAGTGGGACAACCTCACGGCATTGATGTTGAACTGCTTCATAAGGCGAATGTCGTCAACCATGCTCTCGACGCCCACGGTACGGCCGTTGTGCTGGTCGTGCTCATGACGGTTGACACCCTTTATCTTCAGAGCCACGCCATTGACATGAAGCTGTCCGAACTTCATCTCGACGGTGCGGAAGCCGAAGGGATGGGCAAAGCTCTCGATGGTGCGTCCGCCCTTGTCGATGGTGTTGACCACAAGGGTGTAGAGCGTTGGAGTCTCGGCGGTCCAAGGCCTTACGTCGCCAAAGGTTTTGCCGAACGACAGCAGCGTGTCGGCGGTTGACGCTATTCGGCGTGATTCCGAATAGAGAGTAGTGCCATCGGGCGACAGCACCTTTGCCTCAACCTTCATTCCCTTTCGTGGCGAGAGGATGCTCACGTCGAGTGAGAACTGTCCGTCACGATAGTCGTTGACCAAGGATTGTCCCAGACGGAAGTCGCTGATGCGGCTCTTTGGGCGTGCCTGAATAAAGACGTTGCGCTCAATGCCGCTGTATTTCCAATAGTCCTGGTCCTCAAGATAAGAGCCGTCGCTGTAGCGGAACACCTGCAGGGCAAGGCGGTTGTTGCCTTTCTTGACGTGTCGCGTAATGTCGAAGTGGGCGGGCAGACGGCTGTCTTCGCTGTAGCCTATGCGTTCGCCGTTGAGCCACACGTAATAGGCCGACTCTACACCTTCAAAGTCGAGAATGATGTCCATGCCCTGCCAATTGTCGGGCAAGGTGAAGTCGTGGATATAGTGGCCCACGGGATTGTAGTCTTGGGGCACGAACGGCGGATTGACGGGGAAAGGATAGGTGACGTCGGTATAGATGGGAGCATCAAATCCCTGAAGTTCCCAACTGCCCGGCACCTTTATGTCCTGCCACGAACTGGCGTCGAAAGCAGGCTGCCAAAAGTCATTCAATGCAAGCGAGGGCTTCTTGACAAGCTTGAACTTCCACGTGCCATTGAGGCTGACGCGGCGTTCGGTGGCGGTATTGACGGCGAAACGTGCAACATCGTCCATCTTGAGCTGCGCAAGGGCAGCATGCTCAGAGACAAACGGAGTGAAATGGGCGGTCATGGGAAGCCGTCCCATCTGTGTGACAGTAGCGTCCTGCCATGGTTCAGAGGCCGACGCTGTGGCAATGGAAAGCCATGATATAAGTAGAAGAAAATATTTTCTCATGGTTTTTTTAATCTTTCTATTATAAAGAACAGAAGAACGTGACAAGGAACGGCACCGAGAAATCGACACAGAAGCCATGGAAGATGGAAACGATGACGAAGTCCTGGCCGGAGGCACGAGTAATGATGGGCAGAGTGGTGTCCATTGTCGTTGCGCCGCCCAATGTGATGGGGGCCAACTTGCCAAACCAGCGCACGAGCAGCGGGGCGCATAGCAGAGTGAGTATCTCACGCATGATGTTGGCCAAGAGGGCAATGGTGCCAAGCTCGGCCCCACGATATTCGGTGATGAAGATGCTCGACAACGAATAGTAGCCAAAACCGGAGCCTATGGCCATGCAGTCGAACAGATGGCGATGGGGCAGGACGAGCGATGCCGCAGCCGTGCCGGCAAGGGTGCCGACGATGGTCATGACGGGCAGCAGCATCAGCCTCGGGTTGACCTTACGGAAACTGCCGAGCACTTCGGAGTCGTTGCCTATGCTTATGCCAACACAGAACATGAGGGCACAAAGTGCATAATAGCTGACATCGCTGTCAAGAAAGCTGTCGGGGACAATGGAAAGCAGCCCTACGACAATGCCCAGGGCGAAGAATCCCACAATGACGAGACTGCCTTTCATGCCTTGCCTCCTTTCGACACATGGTTCCACAATGCCCAGGCTGCCAAGACGCTGCCTATGGAGCCGCCAATGGTGAGCAGAAGAGCCTCAACGCCAAGGGTCTGAAGGCCACCAATGATTTTAGGGTTCGAGCCTACCTCGATGCCGAGAAGGAACAGCAAGGCCCAAATGAGAACTGCGATGATTTTGGAGATGGCACCCATTGGCTTGCCGCGAAGCAAATAACCAAGAGCGATGCCGCAAAGCATAATTGATACGATAATCAGCATAAGAGTTTTTTCCTCGTTTATTTATTAATGTTTAATTAAATATACATTCTCAGCTCAACTTATGGAAGTAAAGGAAGTCAGATTGCTCTAACTTCCTTTATTTCTATTAATTGAGTGCACCGTTAGAATTGAGTTCGGTCTGCGGCACGGGATAGAACAGCTTCGACTCGTCGTAGCCCGAACGGCCTGTAGCCTGCATGGCGGCTGCCGTCTTGCCCCAACGACGAAGGTCGTACCAGCGGAAGTTTTCAAGCGGGAACTCTATCATTCGCTCGTGCTCAATCTGAGCCTGAACTTCGGCCTGAGAGGTACCGGTCATGGCAGGCATGCCGCCGTGGACGCTGCGCACCTCGTTGATGAGCTTGATGGCCTCGGAGCTTTGGCCAAAGTCGTTAAGTGCCTCGGCCTTCATCAGCATGACGTTGGCATAGCGCATGAGCATGACGTTGACGTCGGTCACTTCAAGATAGAGTCCGTCGAGGTTGGCGGGCATGAGCTTGCGGAACGACGGACGGTCGTATGCCTCGTCAACTTCCATCATCCACTTGATCCACTCGTCCCAGTCAGAGCCATACACCTTGCCCGTGCCGTCGTTGAAATATGGGTCTTGGAAGAATACGGTAGCGTAGAGGCGGTTGTCATACCAGCCGTCGGCCTTCTTGCCCTCCTTCTTAAACTCGTTCATGAGAGTCTCGGAAGGCAGTATCTCGTCCCATCCGCCAAACTCGGCACTGCCTATCCAGCGATGGAGCTGAGTGCGGTAGTCGGCGCCATTGGCGTCGCTCAGCGAGAACTGTATTTCGAATATCGACTCACGGCAGTTCTTGTTTGTTCCATTGAACATGCTCAGGAAGTCGCTTTCGAGGCTGTAGCCCGTCACGTTGTTGAAGGCTTCGACGGCGGCGTTGAGATGGTCGGTGCGTTTGTCGGTTTCTTCTGATGCGCGGGTGAGGTAGGCAAAGCCAAGATAAGAGTAGGCGGCACCGCGTGTGGCTCGACCGATGTTGTCGGAGCCGTAGGAGGCGGGCAGTTCGGTGGCGGCACGGAGGTCGTCGCAGATGAATTCCCATGTCTCTACACGGTCGGCGAGAGGCTTGTCGAGCTGGTCAGTAGATGTAATGTACTTGTCGCGGATGATTATTTGCTTCCAGTTGAGCAGCAGCTGCATGTGGTAGAAGGCGCGAAGGAAATGGGCCTCGGCCAAAAGCGACTTGCGGTCGGCGGCGGCGAGCTTGGTGTCGTCCATCTCATCTACTTTAGTAATAATCTGATTGGCAAAACTAATGCCGCGATAATAGCTCTTCCAGTAGTAAGTGAACTGGGAGTTGCCGTTGTTGTATGAGAAGTTGCGCAGTTGCACCCAGTTGGGGTAGTTCTGTGCGTCGAGTCCCATCTCAACGTCGTCTTGGCGATAAGCCTCCACTGGCCACTTTATCTCGGCGAAGTCCCAAAGGTCGCCCGAGTAGTAGGCGAAATAGAGCTGCGAATAGGCTGAAGCCATGGCAGCCTCGACATCGTTCTTGTCGCGCCAGAAGGAGTCGGAGGTCAACTGGTCGGGCGATGTCTGCGTAAGAAAGTCGTCACATGACGTGAGTGACAGTGCAATGCAGATTCCTGCTATATATTTTGTTATTTTCATAACCTTGACGTTTTTGTATATGTTGTGTTTTAGAAGGTGACTTGCGCACCCACTGTGTAGGAGCGTGTAAATGGATAGATGAGCTTGTCGATGCCGGTGTTGAGCACGCTGGAGCGTGAGAATTCAGGATTGGCGCCTGAATAGCCTGTAATGGTGAACAGGTTTTCGCCACTGACATAGAAGCGGATGCGTTCGCAATAGATGGCCTTTGAGAGGCTGGCAGGAAGGGTGTAGCCCAACTGTGCCTGACGCAGACGTACGAAGTCGCCGTTCTCAAGGAAGCGGGTTGACTCGCGGGTGTTGTCGTTGGGGTCGCCGTAGATGGCACGGGGGATGTCGGTCGATGTGTTTGTTGGAGTCCACGCATTGAGTGTAGTGGCCAAGAAGTTTGATGCCGAGTTCATGCCCTCATACAGGTAGCGGTTGGCATTGTATATCTTGAAGCCAAACGAGCCGCTGATGACTGCCGAGAAGTCGAAGCCGCGCCAGTTGGCACTGAGGTTGATGTTGGCCTCTACCTTTGGTATGCCGCTGCCGCAATACACTTTGTCGTCCTCGTCGATGTAGCCGTCGCCGTTGGTGTCGATGAAACGAATGTCGCCGGGCTGTGCGTCGGGCTGCAACAGCTCACCTTTGGAGTTGACGTGGCGGTTTATCTCATCCTTGGTTTGGAAGATGCCGTCGGCCTGATAGAGATAGAACGAGCCAATGGGCTTGCCCACCTTGGTTTGTGTGGGGAAGTGCTCCGAGCCGTACTTAAGACCTTCGCCATAGATGGTCTGTTCGGCATTGGCCAGCTCAACCACCTTGTTCTTCACGGTGCTGAGGTTGAAGCCTACGGTATAGTTGAAGTCGCTGATGTTGTCGTTCCAGTTGAGTTCGAGTTCAACGCCCTGGTTGCGCATCTTGCCCACGTTGAGCACAGGATTGGAAAGGCCTGCCGACGGAGCGAGGCTGCGGGTGATGAGCAGGTCGCGTGTTTCGTTGATGTAGTAGTTGATGTTACCGTTGAGTCGGTTGTTGAAGAGTCCGAAGTCGAAACCGATGTTCTTCGTGTCGGTCGTTTCCCACTTCAGCGAGCGGTTTTCCAGTGCGCGGGCAATGCTGCCTGACCATGCCGACGAGCCTGAACCCTGCACATAACCCTGAAAGAGGTCGTTGTAGGTAGAGATGAGGGCAAGGAAGTCGTAGTAGCCAAGGGCATTCTCATTTCCAAGTTGTCCCCAACTGGCGCGGAACTTAAGGTTGCTTACCACTCCACCCTTGGGGTAGAAAGGCTCTTCGCTGATGCGCCATCCTACGGCAACCGACGGGAAGAAACCCCAACGGCTGTCGGAACCGAACTTTGACGAACCGTCTTCACGGAAAGTGAACTGGAAGAGATAGCGGTCGTTGAAGTTGTAGTTGACGCGGCCAAAGAACGAAGCGCGGTTATACACCCACTTTGAGCCGCTGCCACTGAATGTGCCGCCTGCACCTGCACCAATGGTGGTGAAGTTGGGGTCGAGGAAGCCAGCGGCCTTCTCGCTCTGCACGAGCTGTCCGTCTTCCACCTTATATACAATAGTCTTGCCTTCAACAGCCACAGAACTCCAATTATACTTTCGGCTCGTCATGGAAGTACCAAACATAGCGTTGACACCATGCTTGCCAAACTGCTTGTTGAACGAAAGCACGTTTTCCCACAGCTGTTCTTCCCAGTATGCACGTGTCTCAGAATTGTAAGGATAGTTGCTTGGCGACTTAGGGTCGGCAATGTAGTCGGGAGCGTGATAAGTGTCAACCTCATGCTCGCCACGGTAGGCGTAGCTCGTCTTGAAGTTGAGCCAAGGGGTGAAGTTGAAGGTAAGGGCAACGTTGGCTGTAGTGTGGTATTTCCTTGTCACCGAACTCTTATAATAAGCATCGGCCATGACGTTGCGGTTGTTGGGCAGACCATCGAAGTTGGTCAGTCCAAATCCATATTTCTCGTTGTCGTCATATACGGGTACGAGAGGCGAAATCATGTAGGTTTCCTTCAGCGAATACTGTGGCTGCTGGCTGTTGGTGTATTTGAAGTCCATGTTGGCATCGAGGTCGATGATGCCCTTTGTGGCATGCAGCTTCATGCGTGCAATGTCGTGGCGATGGTCGTTGCCAATGAATATACCCTTTTCGTCGGCATGGTTGTACGATACCGAATACTGTGCCTTGTCGGCTCCACCGCGCACACTAATCATATAGCTCTGCGAAAGGCCGTTGCGCTGAGTCACGTCCTGCCAGTCGGTGTTGACGCCTGTATTTTTTGTGACATAGGCGGGAAGATTGCCATTGGGATATTTGCCATATTGAGCGTTGTAGTTCTCGTACATTGCCTTATGTACGGACTTATAGCCTTCAGCATCGAGCATGTCGAGGTCTTTTGCCACGGTGGTGAAGCTGAGATAGGTGCTGAAGTCAACCTTCACGTCGCCCTTCTTTCCATTCTTGGTGGTAATGATGATTACGCCGTTGGCAGCCACCGAACCGTAGATGGCGGCGGCGGCACCGTCCTTGAGAATCTCCATCGACTCGATGTCCTGCGGGTTGAGCGAATTGATGTCGCCCGGAAAACCGTCGATGATGTATAGCGGCTCGTTGTCGCCAAAGGTCTTCACACCACGGATTTTTACGCTGACTCCAGCTCCGGCGTTACCTCCCGACTTGGTGATGTTTACACCAGCCACCTTTCCCTGCAATGCCTCGGCGGCATTGGTGGTGGTACGCTTTGACAGTTCTTTGGTGTCAACAGAAGACAGTGCGCCAGTCATGTCGCTGCGCTTCATGGTACCATAGCCCACGACCACCAGTTCATCAAGTGCCTGGGTATCTTCCTTCATAAGCACCTTAACGTTGTCGTCGGCCTTTACCTCGCGGTCAACGAATCCGAGATAGGAAATCTTAAGAGTGCTGCCCTTAGGGGCCTCGATGGTGAATTTACCGTCGATGTCGGTAACGGCGAGGCCATCAGAGCCTACCACCGACACGGTAGCTCCCATTACCGGTTCGCCCATGTCGTCCTTTACGGTTCCTCTCACAGTCTGCTTTGCGCCCTGTGCCTTGTTTTGCTTAGTCTGTTTGCTTGAAATGACAATAGATTTTGCCGAAACGATGCTGTACTCCAGTGGTCTGCCCTTCAAGGCCTCGTCGAGTACAGTGGCTACGGCAGCAGCTTCTTTTTTTAGGGTAATGTCGCTGCGGTTGTCGATGATGTTTGTTTTGTAGGAGAAACGATAGGTCGTTTGTTTCTCAATTACACTGAAGACCTGCTTAAGTGTAGCATTCTTCACATCGATGGTCACTTTCTGCTGTGCAAATGTTCCGATAGCCGTGAACACAAGCATCAGCGTCAATGCCACGATTCGTAAACGATAATGTCCGCTCATACGTGTTAATTTTTAAAGTTATTTAATTTGTTGTCTTTAATGTTCTGGTTTTGACTGTTCCTTTATGTTTAGACAACACTATTTTTAGTTCGTACCAAAAAAAAACAAAAAAACGACTTTTTAATTGAAAATAACCGTCACGTCATGAACGAATGGTTGAAAAGGAGTAAAAAAAGAGGATGTTGTGCACATCCTCTTTTAATATGTATTCAAACGTTGTTGTTCTTTCTTATGTCAATCAGTCACGCTCTACATTGTCGTCGGCGAAGTCAAGAACGTTCTTGCGGTTGGCCTGCATGCGCTCATATTCTTCCTTTGAGCCGACAATGAGCTTGTCGAACTCGCGAAGACCTGTACCGGCTGGTATAAGGTGACCGCAGATGACATTCTCCTTCATGCCTTCCAGATGATCGACTTTTCCACGGATGGCAGCCTCGTTGAGCACCTTGGTGGTTTCCTGGAACGAAGCGGCCGACATGAAGCTCTTTGTCTGGAGGGCGGCACGAGTGATACCCTGAAGAATCTGTGTTGATGTAGCGGCAACGGCATCACGTACCTGGACGAGCTTGAGGTCGCGGCGGCGGAGGAGAGAGTTCTCGTCGCGCAGCTTGCGTGCGGTGACAATCTGTCCGGCCTTGAGGTTTTCGCTGTCGCCAGCGTCAACAACCACCTTCTTGCCCCAGATGCGGTCGTTCTCCTCAGCAAAGTCAAGCTTATCGACAACTTCCTGCTCAAGGAATGATGTATCGCCTGGATCGTTGATCTGAACCTTGCGCATCATCTGTCGAACGATGATTTCGAAGTGCTTGTCGTTAATCTTCACACCTTGCAGACGGTAAACGTCCTGCACCTCGTTTACGATGTACTCCTGTACTGCCGTAGGACCCTTGATGGCAAGGATGTCGGCAGGAGTGATGACACCGTCGGAGAGGGGCGTTCCGGCGCGTACGGCATCGTGTTCCTGTACCAGAATCTGCTTGGACAACGAAACGAGGTACTTGCGCTGCTCACCAGTCTTTGAGGTTACTACAATCTCACGGTTACCACGCTTCACCTTGCCCATCGTCACCTCACCGTCGATTTCCGAAACGACAGCAGGGTTGGACGGGTTGCGTGCCTCGAACAACTCGGTAACACGTGGAAGACCACCGGTGATGTCACCTGCCTTGCCTACGGCACGTGGTATCTTTACGAGAGTCTCACCGGTGCTTACCGTCTGGCCGTCCTCAACTACCACGTGACCACCCACAGGGAAGTTGTAAGTACCGACCTTCTCGCCTGAGGCGTCGATGATGTCACAGGTAGGAACCTTTGACTTGTCCTTCGACTCGGTGATGATTTTTTCGGTAAGACCAGTGGTTTCGTCGGTCTCGGCACGATATGTAACACCCTCGATAACGTCGTTGAACTTCAGCACACCGGCATATTCGGTAACGATGACGGCGTTGAATGGGTCCCACTGGGCAATCTTCTCGCCCTTTGAGACGATGTCGTTTTGCTTGTGGTATAGTGTAGAACCGTATGGCACGTTCATGGTTGACATGACAATCTTTGTATTGGGATCGACGAAGCGAACCTCACCAAGTCGGCTGACAACCATCTCGCACTTGTTTCCATCCTCGTCGAACGGAACAGTACGCAACTCCTCGAATTCCAGCAAGCTGTCGTTCTTTGCCACGATAGATGCGTTGGCGGCTGCGTTGGCGGCCACACCACCGGCGTGGAACGTACGGAGAGTAAGCTGAGTACCCGGCTCACCGATGGCTTGTGCTGCGATGACACCTACGGCCTCACCCTTCTGTACCATCTTTCGTGTGGCAAGGTTTCGTCCGTAACACTTCATGCAGACGCCATGCTTGCTCTCACATGTGAGCACCGAACGTATCTCGACACTCTCGATTGGCGAGTTCTCTATTTCCTGTGCTATCTGCTCGGTTATCTCTTCACCGGCGGCAACGATGAGTTCGCCAGTGTTAGGATGTATGATGTCGTGTACCGACACACGGCCAAGGATGCGCTCCGACAGTGTTGAGATGACCTCGTCGCCATTCTTCAAGGCTGTACATACAAGACCACGCAGCGTTCCGCAGTCTTCCTCGTTGATGATGACATCGTGAGAAACGTCAACGAGACGACGTGTAAGATAACCGGCGTCGGCCGTCTTCATGGCAGTGTCGGCAAGACCCTTACGGGCACCGTGGGTAGAGATGAAGTATTCGAGCACCGACATGCCTTCCTTGAAGTTTGAAAGGATTGGGTTTTCGATAATCTGCGCTCCTTCGGCACCTGCCTTCTGAGGCTTGGCCATAAGACCACGCATACCCGAGAGCTGACGAATCTGGTCCTTAGAACCACGGGCTCCAGAGTCGAGCATCATGAACACGGCGTTGAATCCCTGGTCGGCTTCGGTCATTTCCTTCATCAAGACGTTGCCAAGGTCGTTGTTCACGTGGGTCCATGTATCGATTACCTGATTGTAGCGCTCGGTGTCGGTGATGAATCCCATGTTGTAGTTTTCGGTGATTTGTCGAACCTCCTCATTACCACGCTCAACGAGTGCCTTCTTCTCCTCTGGAATGATGATGTCGTCGAGGTTGAACGAAAGTCCGGCAAGGTAAGCCATGCGGTAACCAAGGTTCTTGATACCATCGAGGAACTCGCATGCCTCGGCGAAGCCAACAGTCTTGATAACATCGGCGATGATGTCGCGAAGGCTCTTCTTTGAGATGACCTTGTTGACGAATCCCACTTCCTCCGGTATGATACCATTGACGATGACGCGACCTACCGAAGTCTCAACCATCTTGTCAACGAGACGGCCGTTTTCGTCGAGGTCCTTAACCACTACCTTGACGAGTGCGTGCAGGTCGCACTTGCGCTCGTTGTGGGCAATGATGGCCTCTTCAGGACCATAGAACGTAAGGCCTTCGCCCTTTGCTCCGGGACGAATCTTTGTGATATAGTAGAGACCGAGCACCATGTCCTGTGAAGGCACGGTGATAGGTGCGCCGTTGGCAGGGTTGAGGATGTTGTGGCTCTGAAGCATCAGAATCTGAGCCTCAAGCACAGCCTCGTTGCTCAATGGGAGATGGACGGCCATCTGGTCGCCGTCGAAGTCGGCGTTGAACGCGGTACATGCCAATGGGTGAAGCTGAATGGCCTTGCCCTCTATCAGCTTTGGCTGGAATGCCTGAATACCCAAACGGTGAAGCGTAGGAGCACGGTTGAGCAGTACGGGGTGACCCTTCATCACATTCTCAAGGATGTCCCAGATAACGGGTTCACGACGATCGACAATCTTCTTTGCGCTCTTCACTGTCTTCACGATGCCACGCTCGATGAGCTTGCGGATGATGAATGGCTTGTAGAGCTCGGCGGCCATGAGCTTTGGCAGACCGCACTCGCCCATCTTCAACTCAGGACCTACGACGATAACCGAACGTGCGGAATAGTCAACACGCTTACCAAGGAGGTTCTGACGGAAGCGTCCGGCCTTACCCTTGAGAGAGTCGGACAGCGACTTGAGAGGACGATTGCTCTCGCTCTTCACTGCGCTGCTCTTGCGTGAGTTGTCGAAGAGGCTGTCAACGGCTTCCTGCAACATACGCTTCTCGTTGCGGAGAATCACCTCAGGAGCCTTGATCTCGACAAGACGCTTCAGACGATTGTTACGTATGATGACGCGGCGATAGAGGTCGTTGAGGTCGGAGGTTGCGAAACGTCCACCGTCAAGTGGAACAAGAGGACGCAACTCTGGAGGAGTGACCGGGATAATCTTCATTATCATCCACTCAGGACGGTTTACGTCTTTGCTGCCGCGGAAAGCCTCCACAACCTGCAAGCGCTTCAAGGCCTCGTTCTTGCGCTGCTGCGACGAGTCGCTGTTGGCGCGGTCGCGCAGTTCGTAAGAGAGTGAGTCGAGGTCAAGACGAACGAGAAGTTCGTAAATGGCCTCTGCACCCATCTTGGCGATGAACTTGTTGGGGTCGCTGTCGTCGAGGAATTCATTGTCTGACGGAATCTTGTTCTCGACAATATCGTTGTACTCGTCTTCCGAGAGCAGGTCGTAAACATTTGAGCCAAGGGCATCGTTGCCCTCGCCGTCCTTCTTGCCGGCCATAAGTCCCGGCTGAATGACTACGTAACGCTCATAATATATGATTGCATCGAGCTTCTTTGTTGGAAGTCCGAGCAGGTATCCGATTTTATTGGGCAGCGAGCGGAAATACCAGATGTGTGCCACCGGCACAACGAGTTCTATATGTCCTGTGCGCTCTCTTCTCACCTTCTTTTCAGTCACCTCAACACCGCAACGGTCGCACACGATACCCTTATAACGGATGCGCTTATACTTGCCGCAGGCACACTCGTAGTCCTTCTGCGGACCGAAGATGCGCTCACAGAAAAGTCCGTCACGCTCGGGCTTGTATGTGCGATAGTTGATGGTCTCAGGTTTCGTAACCTCACCGAAAGAGCTCTCAAGGATCTCTTCAGGCGAAGCCAGACCAATGGTAATTTTGGTGAAATTACTCTTTATCTTTGAATCTTTCTTAAAAGCCATATTTACTTTGTTGTATATTATTATGTAAAGAGTTTACTTTTATTAGTCGAGGGTGATGCTCAATCCAAGACCCTTCAACTCATGCAAGAGCACATTGAGAGACTCTGGTATGCCCGGTGTTGGCATTGGGTCGCCTTTGACGATAGCCTCGTAAGCCTTGCTTCGGCCAACGACATCGTCCGACTTGATGGTGAGAATCTCCTGAAGCACATGGCTGGCACCGAATGCCTCAAGAGCCCAGACTTCCATCTCTCCGAAACGCTGTCCACCAAACTGTGCCTTACCACCAAGTGGCTGCTGTGTGATGAGCGAGTACGGACCTATCGAGCGGGCGTGCATCTTGTCTTCAACCATGTGGCCGAGTTTGAGGAAGTAGGTGATGCCTACAGTGGCTGGCTGGTCGAAGCGCTCACCCGTCTCACCGTCGTAAAGATAGGTAGAACAGAGGTGTGGCAAACCGGCCTTGTCGGTCCATTCAGCAAGGTCGTCCAGCTTTGCTCCGTCGAAGATTGGAGTCGCAAACTTCACGCCGAGCTTCTTTCCTGCTGCACCGAGAATGGCTTCGAATATCTGACCGAGGTTCATACGTGAAGGCACACCAAGCGGGTTAAGCACGAGGTCAACGGGACGGCCATCCTCAAGGAACGGCATGTCTTCCTGACGTACGACCTTCGAAACGATACCCTTGTTGCCGTGACGACCGGCAAGCTTGTCGCCCACGCCAATCTTACGCTTCTTGGCAACATATACTTTGGCCATCTGAAGAATGCCTGAAGGCAGCTCGTCGCCGATGGTAATGGCAAACTTCTTACGCTTCATCTCGGCATCAAGCAGCTTGAACTTCTTCATGTAGTTGATTATCAACTGTGCGATGAGCTTGTTCTTGTGGTCGTCGCTCGTCCAGTTGCTTATCTGTATGTCGCCATACTCAAGGTTTCTAAGGTTGGTCTGGGTAAACTTCGAACCCTTTGTTATGATTTCAGCACCCGTATAGTCCTTTACACCCTTCGAAACCTCATCCTCGGTAAGCTCGAGCAGCTTGTCGATGAGTATGTCCTTCAGGTCCTCGTTCTTTGCCTCATACTCCTCGTCAATCTTTGCCAGCAGAACTTTGTCGTGCTGCTTTGTCTGGCGGGTCTTTATGGCACGGGCAAACAGCTTCTTGTCGATGATGACACCCGAGAGTGACGGATTGGCCTTGAGCGAAGAGTCTTTCACGTCGCCCGCCTTGTCGCCGAAGATGGCACGGAGCAGCTTTTCCTCTGGCGACGGGTCGCTCTCACCCTTAGGAGAAATCTTTCCTATAAGGATGTCGCCCGGCTCTACACGCGCTCCAACGCGGATGATACCATTCTCGTCGAGGTCCTTTGTTGCTTCCTCGCTTACGTTTGGAATGTCGCTTGTAAACTCTTCTACACCACGCTTTGTCTCGCGCACGTCAAGTGAGTATTCATCTACATGCACAGAAGTGAGCACGTCGTCGCGTACGATGCGCTCGTTGAGCACGATGGCGTCCTCGTAGTTGTAACCCTTCCATGGCATGTAAGCCACAAGGAGGTTGCGTCCGAGTGCCAACTCGCCATTTTCCGTGGCATATCCCTCAGTAAGGATGTCGCCTGCCTTTACGCGCTGGCCCTTGCTGCAGATAGGACGAAGGTCGATGGTCATATTCTGGTTTGTACGGCGGAACTTAGGTATTCTGTACTCCTTAAGTGCCGGCTCAAAGCTGACAAACTCCTCGTCCTCGGTACGGTCGTACAATATGCGTATCGTTGTAGCGTCAACATATTCTATTATACCCTCGCCCTCGGCGGTAATCATCGTGCGCGAGTCTTCGCAAATCTGCTTCTCCAGGCCAGTACCTACGATAGGAGCCTCGTTGTGAAGCAATGGCACTGCCTGGCGCATCATGTTCGAACCCATCAACGCACGGTGGGCGTCGTCGTGCTCAAGGAATGGAATGAGCGATGCGGCCGGTGAGCCTATCTGCTGTGGAGAAACGTCCATGAGGTCAACATCCGTAGGCGGCACAACAGGGAAGTCGGCATCCTGACGACACTTAACGACTTCGCGGATGAATGTACCGTCGTCATTCAGTGGGGCGTTGCCCTGGCCTATTACGTGGTTTTCCTCCTCTTCGGCTGTAAGATAAACCACATCCTCGTTCTTCAAGTCAACCACTCCGTCGTTTACCTTGCGGTAAGGAGTCTGGATGAATCCGAGGTTGTTGATCTTTGCATATACGCAGAGCGAAGAAATAAGACCGATGTTAGGACCTTCCGGGCTCTCGATAGGACACAGACGGCCATAGTGTGTATAGTGAACGTCGCGCACCTCGAAACCTGCACGCTCACGCGACAGACCGCCGGGACCAAGAGCCGAAAGACGACGTTTGTGGGTCACTTCGGCCAGAGGGTTGGTCTGGTCCATGAACTGCGACAGCGGGTTGGTTCCGAAGAACGAGTTGATGACGCTTGAAATAGTCTTGGCATTGATAAGGTCGGTAGGAGTGAACACCTCGTTGTCGCGCACGTTCATGCGCTCGCGGATGGTGCGGCTCATACGTGCCAGACCTATTGAGAACTGATTGCTCAACTGCTCGCCAACGGTGCGTACACGACGGTTCGACAGGTGGTCGATATCGTCAACGGCAGCCTTTGAGTTAATCAGCTGGATGAGATACTTGATAATCTCGATGATGTCCTCCTTGGTGAGAACGCGCACTTCCATGTCGGTGTCGAGGCCTAACTTCTTGTTGATGCGATAGCGGCCCACGTCGCCAAGGTCATAACGCTTGTCGGAGAAGAAGAGGTTTTGTATGACCTCTCGTGCACTTGCATCGTCGGCTGGGTCGGCATTACGCAGCTGACGATAGATGTAGAGTACGGCTTCCTTTTCCGAGTTCGAAGGGTCTTTCTGCAGAGTATTGAAGATGATGGAATAATCCTGAGCCGTAGCCTCGTCTTTATGAACAAGAATGGTTGTGGCGTTGCTTTCAAGAATCTCCATCATGTTGTCTTCGGTAATCTCGGTCTCGCGTTCCATGATTACCTCATTACGCTCGATGGATACAACTTCGCCAGTATCCTCATCCACGAAGTCTTCGTTCCAGCTCTTGAGCACACGTGCGGCAAGACGCTTGCCAAGCACCTTCTTGAGATTGGTCTTGTTGACCTTTATCTCTTCGGCAAGGTCGAAAATCTGAAGGATGTCCTTGTCAGCTTCAAATCCGATGGCACGGAGAAGTGTCGTTACCGGCAACTTCTTCTTACGGTCGATGTAGGCATACATCACATTGTTGATGTCGGTAGCAAACTCAATCCACGAACCTTTGAATGGAATGATACGAGCTGAATAAAGTAGTGTACCATTGGCGTGGACGCTTTGTCCGAAGAATACGCCGGGCGAACGGTGCAACTGCGAACCCACAACGCGCTCGGCGCCGTTGATGACAAACGTACCGTTTGCCGTCATGTAAGGGATAGGTCCAAGGAAAACGTCCTGAATGACGGTACCGAAGTCCTCATGGTCGGGGTCAGTACAATAAAGTTTCAGCTTAGCCTTCAAGGGTACACTATACGTCAAACCGCGCTCCAAGCATTCGTCGATGCTGTAGCGTGGCGGGTCGATATAGTAATCCAAGAACTCAAGAACGAAATTGTTCCTTGTATCGGTTATGGGGAAGTTTTCTGCAAACACCTTAAACAAACCGTCGTTCTTGCGTTCCTCAGGGGGTGTATCCAACTGCAGGAAGTCTTTAAATGACTTTAATTGCACATCGAGGAAATCCGGAATCGGCATTGGATTCTTGATGCTGCCAAAATTTACTCTGTTGTCTATTACTTTTGAAGCCATAAAAAATGATATGTCTTGTGGGACGTATTGCCCTCATAAAATGTCATTGGCGGACGAGGGAAGTCCGGGGAAAAAGAATTTGTGTCGGCAAAAAGACACAAAATGGTTAAGAACCTTCTACTTAAAGATTCTTAACCATTGTTTATGAATTGAATGCTAAATTACTTCAGCTCAACAACAGCACCAGCTGCCTCGATGGTCTTCTTGAGGTTCTCAGCCTCGTCCTTAGAAAGACCTTCCTTCAATGTAGAAGGAGCACCGTCAACTAAGTCCTTAGCTTCCTTCAGACCCAGACCGCAAGCTTCCTTAACGGCCTTAACAACCTGCAACTTGGCTGAACCAACCTCCTTAAGAACTACGTCGAAAGAGGTCTTCTCTTCCTCAGCAGCAGGAGCGCCAGCTGCAGGACCAGCAGCTACAGCAACAGCTGCAGCGGCGGGCTCGATTCCATACTCGTCCTTGAGGACTGTTGCCAACTCGTTTACTTCTTTTACTGTAAGATTTACCAATTCTTCAGCGATAGCTTTGATATCTGCCATTTTATTCTAATTTTTTTATTGTTTTAAAATTAATTTGTTGTGACTTTAAAGTTTTACTCAGGACGCTCGCCTAAAGTCTTCAGCACACCATGTATGGTGTTTGCACCTGATTGGAGAGCTGAAACGACGTTCTTTGCAGGTGACTGCAGCAAAGCAATAACATCTGCAATGAGTTCGTTCTTGCTCTTGAGAGAAGCCAGTTCCTCAAGACGGTCAGCACCTACGAAGAAGCTCTCTTCGGCGTATGCTGCCTTGAGTGAAGGAACACCTTCCTTGGTATATTCCTTGAGGAGTTTTGCAGGCAGATTGGCCGTGTTGGTGAACATCACGGCAGTGCTGCCCTTCAAGCTGTCATACAATGGAGCATAGTCGATGTCAGAAGCCTCGAAGGCTTTGTGAAGAAGAGTGTTCTTCACAACGATCATCTTAATCTCGTTCTTGAAGCACTTACGGCGCAGGTCGCTTGTCTTCTCAGCATTCAGTCCCTCGAGGTTAACGAGGTAGAAATGTGGATATTCCTTCAGCTTCTGTCCGAGTTCTACGATAATAGTATCCTTTACTTCCTTTTTCATTTTACTAAACTTTTAACGAGTTATTCAACTGATTTAGGATCTACCTTGATACCCATACTCATAGTGCTTGAGATAAAGATACTCTTAAGATATGTACCTTTAGCAGCAGCAGGCTTCAGTTTGATGATAGTCTGTATGAACTCCTTGGCATTTTCATAAATCTTCTCTGGTGAGAACGAAACCTTACCAATTGAAGCATGAACGATACCAGCCTTGTCAACCTTAAAGTCAATCTTACCCTGCTTAACTTCCTTCACAGCCTTTGCAACGTCCATTGTCACAGTACCGCTCTTTGGGTTAGGCATAAGTCCACGAGGACCCAAGATACGACCAAGGGCACCAATCTTGCCCATGCAAGAAGGCATTGTTATGATGACGTCAACGTCAGTCCAACCGCCCTTGATTTTCTCAACATATTCGTCAAGACCAACATAGTCGGCGCCAGCTTCCTTAGCGGCAGCTTCGACGTCGGGTGTACAGAGGCAGAGTACACGTGTAACCTTACCAGTTCCGTTAGGCAGTGATACGACACCGCGAACCATCTGGTTGGCCTTACGTGGGTCAACGCCCAAGCGTACGTCAATATCCAAGGATGCATCAAACTTGGTTGTGGTGATTTCCTTAACCAACTCTGCAGCTTCCTTAAGAGAGTATGCCTTCCCTGCTTCAACCTTGTCAGCCACTAACTTTTGATTTCTTGTCAGTTTACTCATTTTTAAATTGAAGTTTAAAATTATTTACCAGGGAACTCCCCTTGTACAGATATACCCATACTTCTCGCAGTACCTGCGATCAGTTTCATGGCCGACTCTACAGTGAAGCAGTTCAAGTCGCTCATCTTATCCTCCGCAATAGCCTTTACCTGATCCCAGGTTACGCTTGCAACCTTCTTACGGTTAGGCTGGGCAGAACCGCTCTTCACCTTGGCAGCCTCCTTGAGCTGAACAGCAGCAGGAGGAGTCTTGATGACAAAGCTGAAAGACTTGTCTGCATAGTAAGTGATAACGACAGGAAGAATCTTGCCTGCCTTATCCTGGGTTCTGGCGTTAAATTCCTTGCAGAATCCCATAATGTTGATACCCTTCGAACCAAGTGCAGGTCCTACTGGGGGTGAGGGATTTGCAGCGCCACCTTTAATCTGTAATTTGATTAATCCAGCAACTTCTTTAGCCATTTCTGTTTATAATTTTATTTGTTTTGAAAAGTGCCTCGGACTTGCAGTCCTCAGCGGTGTATAAAGGAACTCGCGTACCGTAACATATTACGCTATTCCTTTTCGACCTGCGTAAAGCTCAATTCGAGAGGAGACTTCCTTCCGAATATCTTGACCATGACCTTCAGCTTTCGCTTCTCGGCATTAACTTCTTCAATTATGCCACTGAAACCGCTGAATGGGCCATCAATAACCTTAACCGCGTCATCCACACTGTACGGCACCGCTACTTCAGTTACCTCTACGGCAGTCTCTTCAGCAGAACCGAGGATGCGGTTGATATCAGCTTGTTTTACGGGAGTAGGATTATCCAATCCTCCGAGGAATCCCAAGACGTTAGGCATGAACCTCAAAGTATGAGCCACCTCGCCTTGTAACCGTGCCTGTATAAGCACATATCCTGGCAAGAAGAGCTTCTCTTTGATTACTCTTTTACCATTGCGGAGAACTGCATACTTCTCTGTAGGAAGCAAAATCTCACCTACATTGTCCTTCAGCACATCAAGGTTTCTGACAGCTGCTTCCAAGTATTCCTTGACTTTAGCCTCCTTGCCACTGACGGCACGAAGTACATACCATTTCATTCCTGTCTCAGACATCGTCGAATAAAATTAATTGGGATAAATCGAACTCATTACAAACTTGAATACCAAATCCATAGCCCACACTACCAATGCAATGACAAGGGAAGCAGATAAAACAACCACTGCACTATGTGTAAGCTCGCGGCCAGTTGGCCAAGTCGTCTTGTGCGCAAGTTCATCGTAACACGCCTTGCAATAATTAACTATCTTATTAAACATAACGTTTTCTCTTTTAGCACGGGAAGGAGGACTCGAACCCACGACCCTCGGTTTTGGAGACCGATGCTCTACCAACTGAGCTATTCCCGTGTGTATGGTTCCCGACTTTTCATCGGGAACCAAATATATTATCTAAGAATTAGTCTTCGATAATTTCAGTAATCTGACCAGCACCTACTGTACGGCCACCTTCGCGGATAGCGAAGCGGAGACCTACGTTCAGGGCAACAGCGTAGATAAGCTCAACAGTGATAGTTACGTTATCACCAGGCATTACCATTTCTACGCCCTCTGGCAGAGTGATTTCACCTGTACAGTCCATTGTACGGAGGTAGAACTGTGGACGATACTTGTTTCCGAATGGAGTGTGACG
>JAQXRI010000118.1 GCA_029218445.1 Prevotellaceae bacterium
AAACGACAGTATTATCCACTTGAAAATATTCGTGTACTATATAGTTTCTCATGCCTGTAATAAGTTTCCATTGTGTATCGGGATGCGCACTTTTGAATTCGTTTGTCAGAAGATTAGCGGCCTCACCTATAATCTCAATGTCCTTTACCACGGCATAGTACATCATTTCGTCTTCCTCTATATCATCAAAACGCTTCCCATAGGTATAACGTTTGATTCTTTCAATGGCTTGAACGATATGCTCCAGCCTTATATTGTCTTTACTTACCTCTCTCATAAATCAGAATTTTATCTTTTTCGGCTGATTGTTGCGCAAATGGTAGAAGTGTGCCAACTGACACTAAATCAACTTTACGTCCTAATAGTTCTTCCAAATCGTTCCACATTCCAAAGAATTTAAGACCAATAGGGCGGCTCTTGTCCAACAGCACAAGGATGTCAACATCGCTGTCCTTGGTTTGCTCGCCTCGCGAGTAAGAACCAAAGAGCCATGCCTTCAAGACTGGTTGTGTCTTGAAATAATCAGCAATCGTTTTAGTCATCATACCTGTTGTCATAATGTCATATATAAATATCCGCAGCAAAATTACAAAGAAAATTTGAAAGGGCAAAGAAAAAGGGAGGAAAATTGTGATTAACTCCGTTGTATTTTTAAATTACTAAAATTATTCATTTATAGTTTGTTTTATTGCCAAAATATAACTATTTTTGCAGAATATTGGTATTCTGTATAAAGAGGACTTTGTATATGGAAAGAATAAAGACTATATGGTTTGACTGCGGCAGGCTATTTATGAGGTCTATGGACGGAAACGTTTATAGCCGTCCACTTGAGGCATTTCCCGAACTCTTGGAGGCTTCTGCTGGGCATCGCAGTGACTATAAGATTGACGATGATGGGGAAGCAATTAGATGGGAGTTAATAGATGTGGATTTGCACATAAGTAGCTTCTTTGACAAATCAGAACCTGATGCCAATAATCCAGTTGCTGATATATTCAGGCGTTTCCCGTGGCTTAACCCTTCGGAGGTAGCTAATGCCATGGACATCAACAAAAACTTATTGGCTAAATATATCTATGGCATAGCATCACCCTCCCCTGAACGTCTTTCAAATTTAAAGTCTGTCATTCACGCTTTGGGTAAAGAGATGCAGTTGGCATAAGTTTACTTTAACGTGAGTTCGACGAATTGTCTAAACCGTCAAATCACCGAACTCACGTTACTTTAGCGATGGCATCTCCTTTTCTGCAATCAACCATGTCTGGTAAAAAATAAAAAGTTGCAAAACGTCTGTCACTGTCACTGCGGTTCTTTAACGTCTTGATTATTAACGCCTTGATTTCTCTTGATGGTGACAGACGGGTTGAAAAAGGGGCTGAGACCGCATCATTGACAGGCTTTTTGATGATTAAGATTATTAATTTTCAATCCTTTTTCTTGCATTTCTGCCCTTTTATTTATATATTTGCAATGAATAAATCCTTTTAAAGTATGGAAAACAAAGATTTGATAAAAAATGTGGGGACGAACATCACGATGTGCTTCCTCGAAGGATGTCCAAGGGCAGACAAATGTGTCAGGCACTTGGCTTATGATATGTTGGGCGAAGAGAAGACCTGCGGCAACACCGTAATGCCCTCGTCGCTGAAGGCAAACGGAGAGTGCGGCATGTATTTTGAAGCTCAGATAAAGCGCTATGCCAAGGGTGCGACGCACATCTACGACGAGATAAGGATGAAACACTACCCGACAATCAGAGGCGGAGTGAAGAATATACTCGGCGGGCGAACAAGCTACTACCGCAGCATAAACGGCAAGAAGCTTATCTCGGAGGAACAGCAGAGCCGCATTGCCGCCCTGTACAGAAAGTATGGCTATGACACTGACAACCTCTACGACGGTTACGTTTACAGTTACTAATCCACCGCGAACGCTGTTGACACGGTCGTTCCACAGCCTGCGACACGGTCGTTCCATACCTGTGGAACAGTCGTGACGCTAACTGTGGAACGACCGTGACGCAAGGGGAATATAAAGGAAGTTAATGGGAAGTTATAATGGGAAGTTACGATGGGAAGTTATAATGGGAAGTTACGATGGGAAGTTATAATGGGAAGTTATGATGGGCCAAATGTTTAAGCCTAAATAACGAAGCGAAGTCACTATTGGCTTCTCATAACTCCCCTTCATAACTCCCCCTCATAACTTCCCGAAATATTAACAAAATCATTTATGAACATCCAAAACAACCGCCTGACAATGGTCAGGATAGACAAGAAGCAACAACGGCGAGTGTCGCCCATCACCTTACGCAAACTGATGGACAAGCTGAAGACAAACGTTGACAACAACGAGATTGAGGCTCTACGCTATAAAGTGAGAAACAACGACCGTTACGCACTCGACAAGCACGAGCTGCTGCATCGAGTGTATGCTTCGGCTTGGCTGAAAAAGGCTGACAATGGCGCACTCGTGGTTGCCGACTATACCGACATGCTGCTGCTTTCGGCAGGGCCGATAATAGAAGTGGAACACCTTGAACACATGAAGCAGGTGGCAAGAATAGTTCCTTCCACTATGGCTGCTTTCATAGGTTCGAGCGGACGAACGCTGAAGATAATCGTCCAGGTGACACTGCCCGAAACGTCGCGCCGTGGCAACGAGGCCGAGATGGAGCAGTTCTTCCGCAAGGCTTACAGTGCTGCCTCTGCCATCTATTCGTCGCTGCTGAAAGTCCCCGTGGTTCCTTCGGGCATCAACGACGGCTCGTCGCCGGTGATGGCAAGCTGTAGAGTCAGCGCCGACGAGTCGCCGTTGGTAATCGAAAAGCCTACTCCGCTGAATGTAGATGGCGTGGAACTGGCACCAATGTCGCCGGCAGTTACTGTACAGGCTGGCGACGACAACGAGGTAAGTGCTCTTATTGCCTTTCTTTCGAAAAGATACGACTTTCGCTACAACACCGTGAGGGGAGCGACGGAGTATCTCGACAAGGAGGCGCTATATTGGGGCTGGAGACTTGCCGACATGCGTTTCGTCAACGGCTTGTCGCTCGACGCACGTGAGGCCGACATCGAAGCCCGCCCCAAGGATGTGCTTACCTACCTCAACTCGTCGCGCATACGTGCGGTTGACCCCGTTGACGAATACACCTTCACCCTGTCGTACAAATGGGACGGCCACGACCACATCGGCGACCTTGCCGACATGGTGAAGACCGACTTGAAGCAGTGGAAGCAATGGTTTAGGTTGTGGTTCTATGGCATGGTGGCCCAATGGATGGGCTACAACCACAAATACGGCAACAGCATCGTCCCGCTTCTCGTGGCTCCCCAAGGCTATCACAAATCCACCTTCTGCCGACAGCTACTGCCGCCGGAGCTGCGTTGGGGCTATCTTGACAACCTGAAGTTCGACAACCAGAAGCAGGTGATGCAGTCGATGGTGGATTTCCTTCTGATAAACATCGACGAGTTCAACAGCATATCGAAGAAAACGCAGGAGGGATTTCTGAAAAACACCATCCAGCTTGCCGGCATATCGCTCAAGCGGCCTTACTCGCGCCGCATTGAGGAGGAGCGCAGGCGCGCCTCGTTCATTGCCACGTCGAACATGACCGACGTTTTGAGCGACCCGTCAGGCTCGCGCCGCTTCTTCGTGGTCAACGTCACAAGTCCCATCGACACCGACAAGCCCATCAACTACGAGCAACTCTATGCTCAGGCGGCGGCTGCGGTAAGGAACAACGAGCGCCGATGGTTTGACGACGCTGACATTGAGCAGGTGATGGCACACAACCGCAAATATGCCCTATTGAGCAGTGCCGACATGTATTTCAACGACTATTTCTCCACCGCATCGCCCGATGAACCCGATGCAATGAAGCTCACCGCATCTGAAATATACGACTACATACGCAAGCGTGCCGGTGCCACTGCAGTGACCGAGAGCCTCACCACTTTTGGCCGTTATCTCTCGAATGTGCCTGACATTCAGAAGGTTCATGTCAAGTCAGGAACTGCCTATTATGTGAAATACCGCGAATTGGAACGGTGACAGACAATTTCGTCTGTCACCCATCTGTCACCATGTTAATCTATTGAGTATCAAATGAATAATGAAAAATGGTGACAGATGAAATATGAAATTAAAAATTTTATAATATACGCCTTTGCGGAACAATAATCCAGAATAAATTCAATGGTTTTCGGATAAAATCCTTGTTTTCCTTGGCGTTCTTGTTTTTTTTCCTTATCTTTGCAGCGAACAACATTTTTATAAGGAGAGACGACTATGAAATACTTTGGTGCAAACCCGATATACGACACGGTGTTCAAATACCTCATGGAGGACCAGCGTGTGGCGGCCACCATCCTTTCCGCCCTTCTCAAAAAGAAGGTGGTAGCGGTGTCGCAGCGCGCCCACGAGCATACCAACGTGACGAAGAAAGACGTTACGATGTTCCGCATCGACTTT
>JAQXRI010000119.1 GCA_029218445.1 Prevotellaceae bacterium
TTACTATAACCTTGACACAACGAATAAAACAGCAGAAGTGACATTTATGGACTATAGCTATGGTTCTTATTCAGGAGATAAAGTTATATCATCTTCAATTATATATAAAGGGGAAGAATACCTCGTTTCAAGTATTGGTAATATGGCTTTCTATGGATGTAATAAATTAACGTCAATTAATATTCCAAATTCTTTAAAAAAAATAGGAAATAATGCTTTCCAGGGATGTTCTGGATTAGTATCTCTATCTATTCCAAACACTGTAATGGAAATTGGAGAAGGAGCTTTTTCGTCGTGTGATGGAATTACATCAATAAGCCTTCCCAAATCAATTACAGGCATTGGAGAAGGAACTTTTCATGGTTGTACTGGTTTAACATCAGTATCTATCCCGAACACTGTAATGAATATTGGTGATTATGCCTTTTATGGTTGTATTTAGTTAGGTAATAATAACCATGAAATACCAATTATTACTATTTATATCTTATTTGTTTTCAGCTACTTTTGATTTTTAACACTTAATGGTTGGAATTTGGTGGTTATCAAATTTCAGCGTATTTTTGCAACATATTTCTACCGCGGAGAATTTACGGGGCTTCGGTATCGTCATTTTGTGGACTCAGTTGACAATGATTAACGATGGGATTCTATGGGTGACAAATTGGGGCAGGACGAGTTCGGGAGTGTCAGGGCGTGGAATGAGTTGACAATGGTTGACAATGGTTGCGCATTGTGGACTTGGCATGGCGGGAAATGGATTTATGTTTAACCATCAAAAAGTGTTGAAAATGAAGCCAACAAGAAAGTGCAATTTTTGCGGAAAGGAGTTCGTGGCAAGGAGTGGAATGCAGAGATATTGCTGCGAAGAATGTCAGACAAGGGCAAAGGAGAGCAGAAAGAAAAGACAGCGAGACTTTATGAATGCCGTGGAGCCTGTCATTGGCTTGCAATGCCAAGAGTACCTAACGTTCTCCAAGGCAGCAGTACTTATGGGGTGCTCACGCCAATACGTGTATAAGTTGGTTGGCGAAGGGAAACTAGCGGCATCACGAATCAGCAGCCGCATGGCATTTGTTCGTAAGGCTGACATAGAGAAGATGCTGGAGGAGAACCCGTATCACAGGGTGTTGCCGACACAGAGGCGTATGAAGGTTTGTGTCCCTACAAAAGGAAAGCCTCGTTCCACGGAAGCGACCGGCAGAAGCCAAGGAACAGAAGTGCTCGACTATATATCCGGGGAAGAGGTCATGACACGATACAAGGTCAAGAAAAGCTGGCTATATACGACCGCAAGTCGGAATCAGATACCATTATGCAGAATAGATGGCAGGAACTACTACAGCCGCAGGCATATGGACGTGTTGTTCGGACTGTCTGTCGATGCGAATGATGTCAAGGAGTGGGTTACGGCCAAGCAAGCCGAGGAACTCTATGGAATGAATCCCGGCAATCTCCACACATGCGTCTATCGCCACCATATCCCGACCAAGCGCGAGTATGGGGTTACGTATTATGCCAAGGAACAGCTTGATGCCCTAAGGCGTACCGACCTTTTGTCGGACGACCGGTATATCACCGTGAAGGAGGCTGCTGGGAAATATGGTATGAGCACAGCCAATATTTGCATAATTGCCAAGAAGAACGGAATCCCCACCATCAAGGTCGGCGTAAGGAATCTTATAATGAGGTCGGACCTTGAGCGGATCATGGCTGCCCGTATGGCACAGTATGGTAGCTATCACATCCAACCACAAAACATGTGATACTGTTTATAATTGGCAGAAATTGGAAGAGGATTGATTTTTTATGCCCAACAACCACGATTACCCGTCAATTACTTACGCATTACCGCTAACATTAGCTATAATCCAAGTAGAATGGGCTATATTTGCGCCGTGAGGATAGTCCCCACCATAGAACAACAACAAATTATACAAGGTATATGGCAAACATTTGCAAGACCGTGACCCTCCGCACACGGAAAATAAAGGGCGGGGAACAGTTGTCCTACTACCTGGACTATTATCCTGGCTACAGGGATGAGAGGACGATGAAGGTAATCCGACACGAGTCGCTCGGCATATATGTCTATGCCAAGCCCAAGAACCGGCGCGAGCGAGACTACAACGACCGCATGCGTGAGAAGGCCGAGGCGTTGAGATGTCGCAGGTTCGAAAGCATAGTGAACGAACGCTACGACTTCTTCGACAAGGAGAAGATGAAGGGCAGTTTCCTGTCATACTTCAAAGAGAAGGCCGGAAGGAAGAACACAAAGTGGGAGAACGTCTATAAGCACTTCGAGAGGTTCTGCAATGGAAAGTGCCGCTTTGACGAGGTCAGTGTTGACTTGTGCAACAGATTCAAGGAGTATCTGATGACCGCTCCTCAGACCCTCCACACGAGCCACAGGCTTCACGTCAATTCCATTGCGGGTTATTGGTCTACCTTCCGTGCCGTCCTCCACACAGCATATCGGGAGCACAGGATTATGGAGAACCCCAACGGGTTTCTGGAGCGCATTGACACTATCCCTACTGTGAAGGAACACTTGTCGAGGCAGGAGCTGATAAGGCTTGCCGACACGCCTTGCTGTTCTGAAGTTTTGAGGAAGGCATTCCTGTTCTCCTGTCTGACAGGACTAAGAAAAAGTGACATCAAACAGTTGACATGGGATAAGATCCAGCCATACGGCGATGGCGGCATGTATGTCACCCTTCGCATGCAGAAGACGCAACAGCTGGTTAACAACCCAATCAGCAACGAGGCACTGGATCTGATAGGTTTCCATGACAAGGACGAGGGGCGGAAACCGACGGACAAGGTGTTCAAGGGCTTTAACGACAGCCTGACCCAGGCACCTCTGAAAAAATGGCTGAGGGATGCCGGCATCACCAAGCACGTCTCCTACCATTCGAGCCGTCATACCTTCGGTTCCCTCCAAGTCGAGGCAGGGACCAGTCTCTATACCGTACAGCACATGCTCGGCCACAAGAACGTCGCTACCACGCAAATCTATGCCGCAATGGCCGACGAGAGCAAGCGTGAGTCTGTTGACAGGATTACACTAAAGACAGCAAAAATCGCGGAGATAAAGACAGGATAGAGTCTCATAACATTAATTCCAAGTCTCGTAATTGTTAAAACGAGACTTGGAATTTTAGAAACACATGTTTTTTCGAGGAAAACACTACTTTTGTCGCACATTTTTATTTTTTTTAATTATGAAGAAAGTTTTTGCAGACAAAAGAATTAATGTAGCCATTATTATGGCTATCAGTGTCGTAAATCTGTGGGTGTCATTCATGATGGCAGCGCGGCTATATGCTGAGAGTCGCCTAATACCCCATGAAGTATTAATTGTCTCGTGTTTCCTTCTTTTGGAGATCCTTGTCGCCTTGTGCCATTATCTCCTGCAGGAGATGTGCCGTCTTGCTTGCGGGAATCCCACGGACAAGCCAGGCATGTCGGGAACAGGAAACCAATTGGAGAAACATGAGGTCATGCCCAGTCAAGTGGATGAGGAGGACAGGTTGGATATAATCTATGCGAAAAGCAATCTGAGGAGTCTGACAGAAAAGGAGAAATTTGACAAGAACATGAAAGATTCCATTCATGGCTACATCTATTCAGTGACTGCATCTCTCTTGGAGCAGGAAGAAGTTAAACTGCTATGGCAGGAAATAAAGCAATGGATTGGCGACCCTGATTATATCCCAATAGATACAAAAAAATGGCACTGGAAGAAAGAAGATGTCAGCAGCTATGATGTGCGTCATTTGATTTGGAATATTGCCGTGCGGATGGGTTGGAACAAATACAATACGGCTATCTGTGCAAATTTCACCAAAAAACTCTTCCCTGATCTGTGCGGGAAAATAGAAGCAGAAACCCTCATGCGTAATATGAAAGCCAAAGCGAGGGAAGGCTACATCAAAATTGACATGCCGGACGAATATAATCCAATAAAATTCCATAATATCGTCATGGAATGATATATTCGTGCAACAAGTTGTCTTCAATCTATGCAAGAGGATGTGTCAATTGACAGACACATCCTCTTATAGTAATAGCGGGTCATGTTTCTACCATGATAGAACAACAAACATTATCCATTGTTTTTGGACAATTTCGACAACTACAGGAACCATGATTATTGTCTCCAACCACTTTATTTCATGATTACTGACAAATTACCAGTAATATGCTTTAAAATTAGCTCATAAGCATGTTCCTTTGCGGCATTGAGATCAAATTCTCTACATTTTCTATGAGAAACGTCGAATTGACATTCAATGACCTGCCTCAGGTCGTTGCCGAACTTCGGGATGAGGTTTCAGGCATGAAGGTGGCTCTACTTGACCTTCAGAAAGGACAAATCAAGCAGCAGAAAACTGAACGTATACGTCGCACGATGAACGTGGAGGAAGCTGCGGTCTATCTCCGTATGCCCCTAAACACCCTCTACATGAAGTTGCAGAAGGGCGAAGTGCCAGGAACCAAGCCAGGCAAGCGCTGGCTGCTCTTCAATGATGAGCTTGACAAATGGCTGGAGGTAAAGCGGAAGAATGCCGTGCCGTTGACTTCAGAAGAAGAAAACGAAGCTATTTTGACCTCGCACAGTCACAAGCCCAAAAAACGGGAGTGGTAACATGTCGGACGTAATCATGTAAACAGTGTATAGGTTGTATCAGGTATATGTTATGTTAACACACGGATGCTACCGGTATGGTGTTCACCAAGGCTTTGTACACAATGATGTACATTGTCCTCATGGACAACAGTGTCCATCGAGCTTGTATTGACCACGTGTACACAAGGTTTACAGAGCATATAAGATATACAATGATTACAATAATAAATCAAAAAATATGATTATTTTGTTTTCCAATATAAAGGGCGGGGTCGGGAAGACCTCAACCTGTGCCCTCTTTGGAGAATACCTCCACGAAAAAGGGTATTCCCTGAAAGTTCTGGACGCTGATATCCAGGCGTCTCTTTCACGTCACAGGGACAGGGAACTTGCGGCAAATCCTGCCGCTATTGTACCATGGGAAGTAATATCAATAGACGCATCAGACCATCATGGACTATTGTCGGCCATCGATGATGCCAAAAACTTCCCTGGCATTGTACTTGTGGACATGCCTGGGACTGTCAATGCCGCCAACCTCGACTTGCTTTATAAAGCGGCAGACATGGCAGTCATTCCAATCTCCTACGATTTTGACACCATCGACGCAACAGGAATCTTTATAAATGTCATCAGAGGTGTTGTTAAGGACCTTTCGCTAGTATTCCTGCCCAACCGCATTAACACGACAGAGAATCGTGCTGACGAAATGAAACAGCGTGAAGAGACTGTGAAAATTCTTGGCAGAATCGGCAAGGTTACACCCAGAATAAAGCAGAGCGTCGTCATCAAACGATACTCTACCGTTTACCCTCTTGACAAGTATCAGAAAGCTGCAGTCGAGCATGCCTTCGATGCCATTATACAACAATTTAAAACACATTAAATATGGCACAGCAAACATTTCCATTGAACGATCTTGAACGAACAGTGAAGATGATAACGCAAGAACAAAAAAATCATCCTCAAGTACCCAAGAAGACAGAAGACTCCAATGTTGCATCCAACAGTACATGGCAACATTTCACTGTCATTTGCTCGACCAATATCGTGACAAAGATAAAGGCCATCGCCCGAACTGAAGGATTCTCCATCCGCGATGTTGTTGAGAAATTCCTAAGCGACGGAATACTCCGCTATGAGAATAAGCATGGTGCAATAATAACAAGTCATAAAAAAAAGATAGAAGACGTACTATAATCCTGTGTGATCCATATGAAACATCCAGTTAATGGATGGCGAATTATCAACACTCATTATGAGGCTTGCCAGTTGGAGTTTCGTGCTACCAAATTTCGCAAAGCTCATTCGGTGGCATACGAAACGCCATGCTCGCAAGCTCTCATTGGGGAGGCGTTCGCTGGCTCACACCAAAATTTAATAATTATGGGAAATACAAATAATACATCAGAAATGATACAGGGCTCGCAGCTCATTAAGAAGGTAAGACCAGAAAAGGGCTTCTTCATAAAAACGAGAGAGCGTTACATTTCAAAGGATGGCAACGAACATAGCAGATTTATATGGGAACCCGTTACTGTTGGCGATATGTGGGTGGAAAAGATTGGGGGGAAATGCCACATCAATTTCATCCTGCACAGGTCAGACGGCTCAGTCAATCAGATTGACCAACCCATCAGCCAACAGCGTTTCAACCTTTATGTCGGCTATAAGTTAGATGCGAACCGCATTGATCTAATAGAGAAGATCCTGCAAGAGAACAGAAACGGCCTTTGTGTTAAACGTTATTCTGCAACGAAACTCCTGCACGTGAAAGTGACCCAAATGTTGTGGGAAGAACTTATTGGCAATGCAAAAAAATGCGGACAAAACCTTTCTCAATATTGTCTCACACTGTTGAGAGGAAAGCAACCTCGAGCCGCATTCAGCGAAGAAGAACTGGAACTTCTCCGAAGCCTAAAAAAAACACGTTCAGACGTACAGTTGATGTTCAATGGTATGGTGGCAGAGTTCGCTAAGATTCCTGAGGCTGAGCGTCTTCGGGCAGTCATTAATGCCAGGAGCTTTGACTGGTGGCGCGAACATCTAATAACTGCGCTTGAATTCTTCGACAAGATGAGAGAAAAAGTATTAAATAAATAGGTCATGGTTATAAAGATAGAAGCGATAAACGGAAAACATGCCGCTAACGCCATCAACTATATTCTCAACAAGGAAAAGCTGAGGAAGGAGAACCAGCCGGTCTTCCTTGCCGCCAACAACATTGAGCTTAACCCTCTGACCGGCAAACCTTACACGCCTGTGGATATCCTGATGGATATGCAACTCCTTATGGGGAAGTACAGGCATCGTGTCAGTAAGCCATTCTGGCGCATAGAATTGTGCCCACCGCCTGAGGTATGCCATAATTGGCCAATGGATAAGTGGAATAATTTTCTCAAAGAATGTGTACACGTACTTGATGCCACTGAATATAACGGCAAGCATACGATGCTGACCAAGAGCCAGTATATCGCAGCCTGCCATTTCGAGACCGGCAAGCCACATGTACACATTGTAGCCAATCGTCTTACCATGGATGGCAAAATGCAGGATACACATAAATCCATGGAACGTGCCAGGACGGCGGCCAACATCATTGCGGGAAAACATTGTTGGGAAAAGGCCGATGAGAGGACAAACAAACGTTTTGAAAGAATACATGAAATGGCCATCAAAGTCATTAAGGGAATGGCAGACTGGGATATCGAGAAATATTTCTCGCAGATGCGCTGGAACGGCTTTGAGGTTGACCCTGTCTATGACAAACATGGGGTCTGCCGGGGCTACTCCATAGGAGAAAAGCTATACGATATCGACGGCAACTATTCAAGTACCGTCATGTACAAGTCATCAAATAAGAAATTTGGTCATGCTCGAGACTTGACGGTGTCCAAGTTGTATGACACATGGTTAAAATTCCATCCGCAGAAGGACGAGGAACGTGAGGAAAATGCCACCGTCGCCTCCAATCATGCTAACCCTGTGGTTAGAAGTGACAAGCCGGAACCTGACCTTCAGAAGCAACATGTCCACGTCCAGACAGATGGCGAAAAGGAGCGTGAGCGTGCCATCTTGCGGGCAGAACGTGCCATAGTGCAATATGTCGAGAGGCCGTTCCGCAATAGATTTACTCCGCGTGACTTGGAAGAAACCCTCCCGTCAGGTATTGTCGCAATGTCCATCGAGGCTAATCAAGAACATAGCTCTCCCTTCAGTGAGGAGAATCTAATAGCCGCAGCACGCGAACTTCTCGATTACGTGGAATGCAGTGCAGAGCTGGCAGAAACAATAGTTGATTCGTTATTGGGTATCATACTTAATATCGCCCTACCAGATGTACAGCCAACCCTTGGCGGCTGCGGTTCTGACAGCAAAAAGAATGTTGAAGAGAATTGGGAACTTTGGAAGCAGTTAAGGCGCAAGAGAAAGAGAGGAATAAGAATGTAACATATAATAAAAATTCACAATTATGAAAAAGAATTACAGAAGCATACTTCCCTCTGGCGATAGCCAGAAGCGGGAAAGTGACAATGTTCGTCACAGCAACAATAATGAAGACAGCCATCAAATGGCATCTCTCCCCAAAAGAGACCTTCACAAGACTTTTCTTGACGAAAAAGAATTTTCTCGACGAGTCAAAGTTGTCATAGCGGGAAAACTCTTTTTGGACTTAGTCCGTGAGACAATCACTATGTTGGAGGAACAAGTGAAAGAATTGGAGCAACTGCCTTTAGACTGCATGAGAAATAACGCCAACAAAATCGCAAATCAAGACATAAGTATATCACCTCTTGAGGAGATGAACGATAAGGCAGAACAGTCGTTGCGCACAGTCGCAAGAAAGATTCACAAATCCAATCTCATGAGTCGCTACATCGAAGAGCTCACCAGGGCTGAGCGTGAAAGGTGGCAGCTGTCAGAGACGGATAAGGAAATGATAAAGGGGAGCGACAAAGCCTGTGAGTATATTGAAGAAAAGGTTGAAATCCACCTCAGCCGTATGGCATCCAGAATGGAGTGGTTTCCAGCTATCTACCATATAGTTGACAAACTATCTTTGATTGTCTTGCCTGTCCTTGGCTACTATACAGGAAAGCATCAACTGGATGACTCCCTTCTTTTCCTTTGGGTAATTGCCGTAATGCCTATCTTGGCAATTACTGTTGTGTGGGCAATCAATGAACTGATGTTTTGGATTGAAAAAAAAATAGGGGGAGGCTGTTCGAAAACGTCTAAATGAGCCTAATTATCCTTAATTCCGCGACACTATTATATATTAAACTTTATAAGTACCTGAGCAACAAGAAGTTGCTCAGGATTTTGTTATGTCAGAAATTCCACTTACTGAACTTTCGCTTTAAGTGAAAATTCACAAGCGGGATTTAACGTAATTTTGGAATAAAAAGGCTCTGAAGTATGTGTATCTCACAGAAAATGAGTATCTTTATAATCGGTAAAGAATAAAGATAAAACTTCAAAGCCGTGCGCAAAGATACAAAAATAATTTCATTTCTGCGAAGCTTTTTCGCAAAAAATGACTATAATCGTGCAATTAAGTGCATTATGGGGATAATGGAACATATAAACATACGCTCCAGCCATATAGGAAGTGCTCCGCTGTTGTTATTGTACGATGGACGATAAGCTGGATGGCGTGCCTGTCCGTCTGTTCTTTTGTAAGCGTGGCCGCAAGGGAAATGGGAACGGCTAGCTGACAACAGACCTTTCTCTTAGCCTCACCGAAGCATATCGTCTTTACGCCAGACGCTGGACAACCGAAGTTGCATATTATGTGAAGCATATCGTTATGAGAAGCTAGTCACCTTGCCAATAAGTTAATTCGTTTATTTCTTGCATTTTCTGCACACTACTTGTCATAAATATTTCTCATAATGTTATATTGTCAATCCTGTGGGTCAGAGGATTGTCACTGTGATTTCCTTGTATTTATAGGTATATAAA
>JAQXRI010000120.1 GCA_029218445.1 Prevotellaceae bacterium
ATCTCAATGTCGTCTTCCACTACCACCACCCATGGGCGTTTGCCCCTGGCCGAAGCTGCCGATGGCACAACCACGGGTTCCGTGGCTGGCTCGGTATAGCTCTCTTCCAGCAGATTGACTATCGTATTGTTTTCGTCGGCACACTCGGCCTCTGTCATAAGTTCATCCTCACGCAGATGCTTATTGCCCAACGGAATGGTTACGGTAAACGTCGAGCCGCCTCCCGTCTCGTTGTTCTTTGCCGTGATGGTGCCATGGTGCAGCTGCACGAGCGAGTTGGTAAGGTCAAGGCCTATACCCGTGCCAAGATGGCGGTCGTTGGTCTTCGAGTTGCTCTGATAGAAACGCTCGAATATTTTGTCAACCTTGTCCTTTGGTATGCCCTCGCCATTGTCGCAAACGGACAGTATCATGTTTTTCTCGTCATGTGTTATCGACACTACTATCTTTCCGCCCACGGGAGTGTATTTGAATGCGTTGGACAGGAGATTGACCACGACCTTGTCGAAGTTGGTGAAGTCAATCCATAACGGCAGGCTCTCGTCGTCATGCTCAAAGCTGAAGGTTATCGACTTTGCCTTGGCCTGATAGTTGAACATGTTGCAGATGTCGTCAACGAATGCAATGATGTCGGCTTCCCTCATGCGCATCTTCATCATGCCCTTCTCCACTTTTCTCAGGTCCATCATCTGGTTGATGAGGTGGAGTATTCGCTCTGCATTGCGCTTAATGGTGGTATATACGCCTACGCGCTGCGGGTCGTGGTCTTCCTTCAGCAAGGTCATCAAGGGCGACACGATGAGGGTCATAGGCGTGCGTATCTCGTGGCTGATGTTCATGAAGAACTTTATCTTGGCCTCGTTCATCTCCTCGGCATACTTGTGCTCCTGGAGCCTCAGCATGTCCTGTTCCTTGCGTTTGCGCTGCTTCATGTAGAGATAGCCCGCAAGCATGATGGCCAAGAGGTAGAGCAGATAAGCGAAGGACGAGCGATACCAGGGCGAATGTACGACAATGACAAACGACCTTATCTCCGACTCCTGGTTGTTCTTTATGGCCTTCACCTTAAACTTGTAGTTGCCCGGAGGCATGTGGATGAAGTTTATTTCGTTCTGTCCCGGCTTGAGCATTGTCCACGACCCGCCGTTCAGGCTGTAGGCGTAGGCTATGTGCTCGGGGGCGTCATAGGTAAGCGTTGACAGCTGGATGGAGAAGGAGTTGTCGCTCGACGATAGCTCGAAACGGTCGCCGCGCAGCACGGTCTTGTCGGTAATGGTGTAAAAGCCCGACTTCTCGCCGGCCGAGATGTCCTTGCCGTTGACGGTAATGTTGGTAATGTGGGTGCTGGCGTTCCACTTCTGAATTTGTATGTCGTCGGCCTTAAACCATGTTATTCCACCAACACCACCAAACAGCAGTTCGCCGTTAGGTCCCATCGACACTGCCCCGTCGCTGAACTCGTTGCTCTGCACGCCGTCGTCCACATAGTAGCAGCTGATGACGCTCTTCTTGTAAACGTCTAATTTGCAAAGGCCGTGGTCGGTGCCCACCCACAGCCCTTTGCCGCTGTCCATTAGCAGCGAAGCGATGCCGTTGTCGGGCAGTCCTTCCGTCTCGGTATATTTTGTCATCTTGCCGTCGGTGAGCGACTTGACGTACAGTCCGTCGCTGGTGCCTATCCACAGGCAGTCGCCCATGGTTTCGAGCACCGACCTTACGTCAACACCGTAAATCAACGAATTTTCGCCAAACACACTTGTCCACGAGTCCTTCACCAAGTCAAGGCAGCACAGGCCCATGGTTGTGGCAAGATACAGGCGGTGCTGGTCGGCCGAAAGGGCTATCTGCGATATGTAGTCGTTCACCAGTCCGTCAATCTCTCGCTTTTCGGCAGCTTCAAGCGAAGCCAAATAGTTCTTCACTTCGTTTTTCTGCAGGTTAAACCTTATCAGGCCATTGCCCATGGTGGCTATCCACAGGTTGCCCTGCCTGTCTAATTCTATGTCGAAAACGTTGAGAAGGTCGAAGTTGCCTACCTTAATGTCGTTGTATTCAAGCGTCTTTGGGTCGATGACGCCTACTCCGCGCCTGAACGAGCCCACCCAAATGGTACCCTTCTCGTCCTCGGCCAGACAGAGCACTGTCGTGGGGTGTTCTATGTGCTTTATTCTCTTGTGGTTGGCGTCGAGCACGTATATGCCATCCTTGTCGGTGCCCACCCACGAGCGTCCGTGCCTATCCACAATGGTGCTCGTCACGCAGCAGTCGCCTATCTCGTTTTTGTTGCCTAACTTATAGCCCGTATATCCAAATCCGATAGGCTGTTCGGGCTGCATGAACACACCTTTATGCAGCATGCCTATCCAGATGTTTCCCGCCTTGTCCTCCACTATCGAGTTCACCTTGCCGTGGCGCAGGTCAATCTCGTGGCTGTAGTAAGGGTTCATGGTTACCTGGTGTGTGAAGGGATCCATTTCGGCCACTCCCGAACCGTCGAGTCCCAACAACATTCGTCCGTCACGACTTGAATATAATGTCCATACGCACATGTCGGCCGTAGTTGGCACCCATTCGAAGGCGTTGCTTCCCACCTTCTTCACCCATACGCCATTGTTGTAGCTGCTGACGTAGATGTTGCCCTGCTGGTCTTCGCAGATGTCCATCAGCATGTTGCAGAGCTTCTTGTCGGCCAGCCACTGTCGCCTCTTGCCGTCTTTTATCGAGAACACTCCATTGCGTTCGGAAATAACCCAAAACACCTTTCTTGAGTCTTCAAACAGCTTCTTCGCTCCCACAATGTCCTTCAGCAAGTCATAATTGTGGGCTTCGCCTTTGTCGTTCATCTTGAACACACCGTTGCCCGACGTGCCTATAAACACACTGCCGTCGTGCAGCTCGGCAATGCAGCTGACAAAAGAAATGATTGGCTCGCCCTTATATCCATAAAGGTTGATGTCGTGGAACACGTCGTTGTAATAGGCCTGCACGCCGCGTTGGGTACCCACAAGCAGTGTCTTGTCTTTCAGTTGCAACACCGTGTTTATATAGTTTGACTTCATGCCTTCACAACCCGGCATTCCTTTCTTGAACACCTTGAAGTTGTAGCCATCGTAGCGGTTCAGTCCGTTACGTGTAGAAACCCATATAAACCCGTCGTTGTCCTGATAGACATGACTGACGAAACTGCTGGACAACATCTTGTCGGTGTTGAACAACCTACCTGTTTGTCCTTTCGCCCTAAGTCCTCCTAACAATATCAATAATATTACAACAAATGTTTTCAGCATTTTAGGTATCTTCTTAATAATAAGTTATTAGTCGTTTCAGGTGCAAAGATACACAAAATAAGCCAAAACAAACAGCAATAAACATATTTTAACCTATCCTTCTTCTATTAGGTAATTATTCAGCTGGTATTATTTTAAACACAAAGCCACGAAGTAACAAAGCGTTTTTCGATTACTGAAGCGATTCACAAAGGTATAGGTCGATAAGTCAGGTGGCAAGGAAAGGAAAGTGTAGTGCTGGAGCAGTGTAGCTCATACAAGGTTGGAAGTTTGCGTCAGAAGGCTTCTGATGTACGTCAGAAAGCTTCTGACGAAGATTTATATTAGAATAGTTACCGTAGGCATTAACTTTGGTTAAATTGTCGAAAATGTATGAAAGCCCACAAATGAAAATTTGGATGATAAACAAAATAATCGTAACTTTGCAAGTAGTTGTGGGCATTTCTCTCCTGCAGCCCGTTGGCGGAATTAGCTTAACGCATATTTAACCCTGCCTATTGGGCGTTCATTAATATAATTGAAGTTATGAGCGGCAAAGTAATAGAATTAGATAGGACGAAAAGGGTTTTAGCTTTTGTGGCCACGTGTGTCGAGGCCACTGCCCGAACTTTGAACACATCATATAAGGAGGTGTTCTCACGAATGATGTCTTTAGGTATCATAGACAACTATATATATCCGAATTATGAGGTACTACATTCAGAAAGTCGTGAAAATCTCGTGAAAGACTTAATTGAATGTATGCAAGAATGGGAGGAAAGAGCATGAGTGTTATTGTTTATCATGGAGGAACGGAAATAATAAAGCATCCGAGAGTAGATGCTGGAAGAAGCAACCTCGACTTCGGACGGGGGTTCTATGTAACAGATATACAACCACAAGCATATGAATGGGCAAAAAGAATGTCCATTAGACGAGGATTGCCATGTGTCGTGAATTCATATCTCTTGGATAAAGATGCAGTACTGTCATCCTTTGAATGTAAGTTGTTTACAGAATACGATGAAGAATGGTTGGACTTTATCGTAGAAAGTCGATTAGGAAATAAGCCATGGCAACAATTTGATTATATTGAAGGTGGTGTGGCAAATGACAGGATTATTGACACTATTAATCTTTATATGTCAGACCTTATGCCGCGAGATGTTGCCCTTGGACGCTTGGCAGAGCATCGCCCTAATAATCAGATGTGTATATTGAATCAGACAATAATTGACAATTTTCTCAAATACAATGGAGAAGTGTAATCTTGACCCTGTAAAATCTCCTATAATTCAAGAGATTATACTTAGCAACAGAATAGGCTCAATAAGTGATGAAATTTCTAAGCGTTTGGATATTGAGCCATTGAAGGCATTGGAATTATTCTATGCCAGCAAGACCTGTGAAGATTTGCATAATAAGGAAACAGGCTTATATCTGTACAGTGACCTTTATGTTGTTGATGAGTTCCTTTTTGAACAAAACGGGAAAACTATATGAGCGGAATATTCTGGACGTTTGCATGGATATAAAACAATTCCCCGACCTTGAGTGGCTATATGCCTACATCCAGTGGTTCGCAGCTTGGCCCAAGGATATTGCCTCATTATATTACAATAATTATTAAAAAACTAATATTTCATCACAATTATTTGGCTATAAACGTTTTTTTTATTATTTTTGCAGAGTCAAAAAACATTTTAAATATTCGCAATTATGCTAAAAACATTTTTCACACAAAAGTATCAGACATTGCTTATAGCAATGCTTGTTACATTCGGTTTGTACTCATGTACGACAGAAGACAACAGTTCAAGTTCAGTTTTCCAGACCGTTGCTGTGACGCATCCTGTGTTGGGCGAGTTGACTAACAATGGACAGCACGTTTCGTGCGTCTTGGTAAATCCTGCCTCATTAGCCAACAGGACTTACATCAGCACAAGGAACATGGAAGTAACTGAGAATTCACGCCTCGTGTGGTTCTGTAACCAAAAGAATGTCACCTTTGACGTTAAAATGGATACAGACATCAACTCTAACGACGTGTTGTTCAGTAATGTATCAAACGGTATGATTACCGACTACATCACAAGCGACAATCTCTTCATCAGCAACCCTACAAACGCTGAGGGAGAATTTTATGTTGTTTGCGCGGTAGTGGAAATACCTAATTACGGCAGCTCTGACAATGACAATATTGTCGTTGA
>JAQXRI010000121.1 GCA_029218445.1 Prevotellaceae bacterium
GGTCCGGGATCATCGCCACGCGTCATCATCCGTGGTATCTCAACGGTGAACGGCAGCGACCCTCTCTACGTTGTTGACGGAATGCCGGTGGGCACCAACATCAACTTCCTCAACCAGAACGACATCGAGAGCATGCAGGTGCTGAAGGACGCGTCAGCGTCTGCCATCTACGGTACACGAGCCTCCAATGGTGTGGTTCTCATCACCACAAAGAAGGGCGCACTGGGCGCGACAAAGTTCACCGCCTCGGTAAGTGTAGGTTTCCAGACTCTCGCAAAGCCTGAGATAGCGTCGGCAGAGGAATATGAAAAGGTGTATAACGCACGCTACACCAACGACGGACAGAAGTCGCCATTCACCAATGGCGGCGCAAAGACCGACTGGTGGGACGAGTGTCTCAACAGCGTGGCACTGCAGCAGAACTACAACTTTGGCTTCTCAGGCGGCAACGACAAGCTGCTCTATTCGGCCAACATCGGCTACTACCGTCAGGAGGCACAGTACAAGGTGGGCGAGTGGCAGAAGCTGTCGGCACGCTTCTCGATGGAATACAAGTTCAACAACATCGTGAAGGCAGGTATCGACATGACTCCACGCTACGAGCAGTGGGCCAACACACCAAGCCTCATGGGTGCAATGATGTCGATGGACCCGACAACTCCAATTATGCGTCCCGAGAGCGAGTGGACCAGCAACCAATACAGCAACTATGCACGCTCTAACAACAACCAGGAGTGGAATCCAGTGGCAAGCATGTACCGCATGGACAACAATTCTGACGAGTATGGACTTCTCGCCACACCATTCATCAGCATCACCCCGATAGAAGGTCTTACCTTCCGTTCGCAGTTTGGCATCAACGCACACTTCCGCATGTCAGACGCCTTCACGCCAAACTTCTTTATCGACAACCTTGAGCAGGTGGAGAAGAACAAGGCAGAGCGCAAAATGGATAACTGGGTGGACTGGAACTGGACCAACACCCTGACCTACATGAAGCAGTTCAATAAGAAGCACAACCTCAACCTCATGGCCGGCTACACCATGGAGCGCTTCCAGTACTACTATCTGAACGGCTCGCGCGAACTGATACCATCCAATGTTGAGGATATGCGCTACGTGAGTGCCGGTACCGACAACATGCAGGTATCAGGCTCCAACACCTACTCGTCGCTCATCTCTTACCTCGGACGTGTGATGTACAACTACGACGAGCGCTACTATCTGACGGCGTCAATCCGTGTCGATGGTTCGTCGAAGTTCCCAACAGGCAACAAGTACGCCACATTCCCCGCAGTCAGCCTCGCATGGCGCATCAGCGGCGAAAACTTCATGAAGGACCAGAAGGTTGTTGACGACCTAAAGCTCCGCCTCGGTTGGGGTAAGGTGGGCAACCAGAACATCGACAACTCGGCCTACGTAAGCTCGATAGGTACACTGCGCTACGTATTCGGCAATCAGATAGGCATAGGCTCACAGGTAAGCTCTATCGGCAACAGCGGCATCCAGTGGGAAACCGTCGAGGACTACAACGTGGGTCTTGACATGGCATTCCTCGGCAGCCGCCTGCGCGTGACGGCCGACTGGTTCTTGAAGAAGAGCCACGACATGCTGCTGAAGAAGGACAACCTGCTGATTCTTGGCTATCCAATGTGGAACGGACAGATGTGGGAGAACATCGGTGAGATGAAGGCAACAGGTTGGGAACTCGGCATCAACTGGAACGACCGTGCCGGCGACTTTACCTATGGCGTTGGCGTAAACCTCTCGTCGGTAAGGAACAAGGCCGTGACGCTCAACGGCGACTACATCTACACTGGAAACCACAACGGCGACTACATCATACGCAACGAGGCTGGCGAGCTGCTCAGCCAGTTCTACGGCTACACCGTTGACGGCATTTTCCAGAACGAGACAGAGGTTAACTCTTACACAAGCCAGTATGGCGACCTGATGCAGCCTAACGCAAAGCCGGGCGACTTCCGCTATAAGGACCTCAATCAGGACGGCAAGATTGACGAGAAGGACAAGTCGTATATCGGCAACCCATTCCCCGACCTCATGCTTGGCATCAACCTCAACGCTTCGTGGAAGAACTTCGACATCCTTGCCAACTTCTACGGCACCATCGGCAACGACATTTACAACCTGAACAAGGATCGCTACTTCGGCACCAACGGCCAGAACGTCATTGCCGGCACCTACGACACGGCATGGCGTCCTGACAACACCGACACCGACGTGCCACGCCTCTCGGTAAACGACTCGAACGGCAACCACAGCAAGCCATCGACATTCTTCGTAGAGGACGGCAGCTACCTGCGCCTGAAGCTGTTGCAGATAGGCTACACACTGCCAAAGAAGATATTCAACGACAAGCTGACCATGCGCGTGTCGCTCTCAGCACAGAACCTCTTCACCATCAGCGGCTATTCAGGCATGGACCCCGAAACGGCCTCTATGGGTGGAGCTACCGAGTCGGGTATCGACTGGACAGGTTATCCTAACCCACGTACATTCCTGCTTGGCGTGAACTTGAACTTCTAAAAAAACGAATACATAAAAAGAAAGAAATATATGAAGAACTCAATATTGAAACTGACCTTAGTGGCAGGTCTGGGACTTACAATGTCAAGCTGCTCCGACTTCCTTGAGGAGCCAATACTTGGACAGCAGGACTTGACTAACTATTTCGCCACTGAAGAGGAGTGCGAGAAGCACATCACCGGATGCTACTTCTATCTGGCATGCGACGACTGGTGGCAGATATACAAGCACTACAACTCGATGAACATCTGTACCGACGACATGTGGATGGGCAACACTACACAGGATCCGGGCGACTATCTGCACTTGGCACACTACACTGGCAACACCGTAAGTGCGGGCAATGCCGTGCAGAACTTCTGGCAGTATCGCTACAAGGGAATACTGCAGTGCAACATCGCCATCGAGAAGATTCCCAACGTGCAGTTCAACGACGAGAATCTGAAGAACCGTCTCATTGGCGAGGCAAAGTTCATGCGTGCTTTCGAGTATTTCGAGCTGGCATACAACTTCGGCGGACTGCCATTGGTTACCGGTATGCTCATGCCTGCTGACGTGCAGGGCATAGAGCGTGCGTCGTTGGCCGACACCTACGCCATGATTGAACAGGATCTGAAGGACGCCATTGAAGTGCTGCCTCTGCGCTCGCAGTACAGCGAAGCCAACATGGGACGCATAACCAAAGGCGCTGCACAGGGAATGCTCGGAAAGGTCTATCTGGCTCAGGGCAAGTACGAAGAAGCAAAGAACATGCTCAAGAACGTAATCAACAGCAACGAATATAAGCTGCTCGACGACTTCTCGAAGGTGTGGAACATGGACTACAACAACAGCGAAGAGTCGCTGTTTGAATATCAGACAATGTTCAGCGCAAGCTACAACTTGGGCGAGCGCTGGTCGGTGGTTTGCGGTTCGCGCGACGACAACGGCTGGTCGTGGGGTCTGCCTACAAGCAACCTTGAGAAGGCCTACAAGGATGCCGGCGACGACGTGCGCCTGCGCTACACCATACTCCACGACGGGGAGACCGACGTGCCCGGCGACCCAACATGGAACGAGGACAACCCATACGTCATCTCGGCAAGCAAGCACAAGAGCCAGCGTTGCAACATGAAGCTCTTCATACCGGTTGAGAAGCGTCCGTCGCCATACGACGCTCCGAAGATTCCGCTCAACATCCGCATATTGCGCTACGCCGACGTGCTGCTGATGTATGCCGAGGCCTGCAACGAAACGGGCGACGACGGCGAGGCACGTGCGAAGCTCAACATGGTGCGCGACCGCGTCAACCTCGACCCTGTTACATCGAACGGCAAGGCTCTGCGCGACGCCATTCGCTTGGAGCGCCGTCTGGAGCTGGCCTTCGAGCCTGGCATCCGCCTCTTCGACCTGCGTCGCTGGAAGGACGACAATGGCAAGCTCGCCATACAGAACCTGATGGGTCCGAACGGCTCGTTTGTGAAGTACAACCTCGAAGAGTCGGAGGACGAGTGCGAGAGAAACAACCAGAACGAGAACTCCAACAAGGGCTATGCCTTCAAGGAGGGACGCGACGAACTGTTCCCAATACCTAATTCTGAAATTACCATGTCGAATGGTTCAATAAAGCAGAATCCGGGTTATTAATGTGCGAATCATTCTAGATTTTATAATAAATGGTTGGTCAATTAGCCTTGTTTGATTAGGTAGAGATTGTATTTCAGGATAACGTTTCGTTTAAAAAACAGAGAATATGAAACAACGTATATTCACGGCCATCGTCACTATGGCACTGACGGCAACAGCTGCCTTTGCCCAGACGACACCGCTTGCCGACTTTGAAGACGGGACAGTGGGGACAAACCTGAGGATAAACAAAGACTACACAGGCTCGCTGTTCACAAAAAAGCCTACGGTGATGGACAATCCGAAAAAAGACGACGTCAACCCGTCGGAGAAATGCATCGGTGCCATAAACGTAGCCAACGCCGACTGGCACAAGAACTTCTTGATAGTGGAGTTTACAAGCCCTTTCGTCGTTGACGATTCCAACCGATTGCTCTCGCTGAAGGCCTACCGCAGCATTCAGCCCAAGGAGATGCGTATAGGCGTAAACGGATATGAGGACGCCAACGAGGTGTATCGTGGTATGCTGAAAGCCGACGGACAATGGGAAACGATTACCATCGACCTCGGCGAGAAATACTACGACAGAAAAGTGGAAAAGCTATACTTCGTACTGAGTTGCAACTGGAGCGACCCGCGCACTGGTTGGGGCGAGGCAACCTATTGCTTCGACGACTTCACACTGGCCAAGGGAGGCGAGATGCCGGCACAAGTGGTGGGCATCGACGCTACGACAACGTTCCAGACCGTCAAGGACTTTGGAGCAAGCGACTGCTGGACGGCCGACTACGTGGGAAAGTATTTCAGCGACGAGGCAAAGGCCAACGCCGCACGATGGCTGTTCAGTCAGGAGATGGACGCTGAGGGCAACCCGCAGGGCATTGGACTCTCTTGCTGGCGAGTGAACGTCGGTGCAGGCAGCGCATCACAGGGTGAGGCAAGCAACATCGAGGACGAAACACGACGTGCCGACTGCTTCCTTAACGCCGACGGCAGCTACGACTGGACACGACAATCAGGACAACAGTATTTCATGAACGAGGCTAAACGCTATGGTGTAGATAATTTTGTATTGTTTTCTAACTCAGCACCTATATATTTCACCAAAAACGGCAAGGCGAACGCCAACGGAAGCACCATAAGCTGCAACCTCAAGGATGACTGTTATGACGACTTTGCCGATTTTCTCGTCACAACGGCCGAACACTTCAAAGGCGAAGGCTACAACGTGACATACATCGACCCCGTAAACGAGCCTCAGTTTGACTGGAAAGACGGACAGGAAGGCTCGCCATGGGAAAACTCCAACATAGCGAAACTGGCCAAGGAACTCGACAAAAGCATGGCCGCACGCAGCATGGCAGGCACACGTGTGCTGATACCTGAAGCGTCGTCGCTTGACTGCCTGTATGGAGGAAGCGGAAGGGCGACAAATCAAATCTACAACTTCTTCAACTCATCGAGCGCAAACTATGTGGGCAACCTTATATATATAGATAAGGTGGTGGCAGGACACAGCTACTGGACATATTCCACCGACGCCAACCTGCAAGACGTGAGACAGAAGACGGCCGACGCTGCACGTGAGGCCGGAATAGAGGTGATGCAGACCGAATGGTCGATGCTGGGCGATGCACCAAGCTCGTCAACAGGATTCCCCGCAAGCTACGACGCGGCAACGAAAATGGACATGGCTCTGTTTATGGCAAAGGTAATATATGCTGATATGGCCATAGGCAACATGTCGGCATGGTCGTACTGGACGGCCATGGCACAGGAGCGCTGGAGCCAGAAAAACCGCTTCTATCTCATACGTCTGAACTCACTTGACGACTCTGGCGACGAGAGCTACGCAGACCTTAAGGTTGGCGGAAAGACAACAGCCGACAAGAACCTTTGGGCATTGGGCAACTATAGCCGTTTCGTGCGCCCGGGATTCCGTCGCGTGGCTGTCGATGGAGGCGACGACCTGACAGGACTGATGTGCACGTCATACCTTTCGGCCGACGGCAAACAGTTGGTGGCTGTCATGGTGAACATGAGCCGCGCCCGCCGTACTGTAAACCTTACACTCACAGGATTTGAGGCTAAGGACTTCAAGAAGTATGTGACCGACAAAGACCACGACCTGAACATCGACGACAGCGACAACAGCCTCACGGCAATAGCCATACCTGCACGCTCGGTGACAACGGTGGTGATCAATTCCGACGGAACAGGAATAGAAACGCCGAATGCTTCAGCTGACAACAGCCCCGCACAGCGCACATACAACCTTCAGGGTATGGAAGTGAAGGAGTCGAGTAAGGGAATAATAGTGAAAAAAGGAAAGAAACGAATAAATCTATGAAAACAATAATAACGGCTGGCATCACGCTGTCTATTGCAATGACGTGGCAGACGGCAATGGGAGACAACGTGCTGAAAGCCACCATCAATACAAATAGTCCGCAACAGAAGGTGCTGCACTTTGGCGCCTCCGACGCATGGAGCATGCAGTTCATTGGCAATTGGGACGAAAAGGAACAGACGAAGATAGCCGACTGGCTCTTCTCCACCGAAAACGACAAGGAGGGCAATCCACGAGGCATTGGCCTGTCGATATGGCGCTTCAACCTCGGTGCAGGCAGTGCCGAACAGGGCGATGAGGCGCAGATAAACTACGGCACACGTACGGAGTGCATGTTGCGCCCTGACGGCACATGGGATTGGACAAAACAGGCCGCCCAACGCCGATTCCTGAAAATGGCAAAGGAGCGCGGAGTGCCTAAGCTGCTTGCATTCCTCAACTCACCTCCAGTGCAGTTTACGCAGAACGGACTGGCCACAAACACGGGACGAGGCGGCACCTACAACCTGCGCGACGACTGCTATGAGAAGTTTGCACAGTATATGGTGGGAGCTGTGAAAGGCATTGAGGAACACGACGGCGTTCACATTGACTACCTATGCCCCGTGAACGAACCTGATGGACACTGGAACTGGACAGGCCCTAAACAGGAGGGTTCACCGGCCACCAACCGCGAAATAGCCCGCATTATAAGGGCTACCGGCAAAGAGATGAAACGGCAGAAGCATACTACACAGGTGATGGCCGACGAGTCGAGCGACTTGCGCTGCCTTTTGGGCACACACGAAACGTCGTGGGAGCGTGGCTACAGCCTCTACTCGTTTTTCACAAAAGACAGCACCGACACCTATCTCGGAGCAACGCCTAACGTGCCGCGATTGATGCTGGCCCATAGCTACTGGACCAACACTCCAATACCCTACATGAAGGAAATACGCCTAAAGCTGCGCGACGAGATGAAGCGCATGGGAGTGGGTTTCTGGCAGACGGAGATATGCATCATGGGCAACGACGAGGAGATAGGCGGTGGACACGAGTATGACTTCTCGATGAAAACGGCGCTTTACGTGGCCAGGGTGATACACCACGACCTCGTTTATGCCAATGCCGAGAGTTGGTCATGGTGGAGGGCCGTAGGCGGAAACTACCGCGACGGACTGCTGCGAGCCTACACCGACGAGAAGCGCACCGGAGGATATGCCATCGACTCTAAACTGCTGTGGTCGTTGGGCAACTATAGTCGCTTTGTGCGTCCGGAAGCCGTGCGCCACGACGTAACGACATCTGAGCCTGAGGACCCCTTCGGAGTGATGTGTTCTGCCTACCGCAACGCCGACGGCCGTTGGGTGGCGGTTGTGATAAACTACGGCGAGCAGCAAAGGCCATTCAGTCTTGTCACAAGTGACGGACAGCAACGCCGCTGGACACTGTACCGCACATCGGACATATCGGCTGAAAGTCTTAGGAACATAGGCTCCAACAATGGCATTACTACGCTTGCTCCACGTTCGATAACCACTTTCGTAGAGGCAAAATAAAATAAAAAAGAAAGTTTTTCGGTAAAAAGCTGTGGTTTTTACCAATTTTATAGTATTTTTGCAGTCGATTTGAAATACATGTTACAATCGTGTTACGATACTGTGATAATACGATTAAGATAAAACTTTCTGGATTATGTCAATTTGGATATTCTTTAGGCTGATAGGAGCCCTCGCCCTTCTGATGTTCGGAATGAAGTCGATGAGCGACAGTTTGCAGAAGATGGCAGGACCACAGCTCCGCCATGTGTTGGGAACAATGACCACAAACCGCCTGACCGGCATACTGTCGGGCGCCTTGATTACGGCGGCGGTACAGTCATCAACGGCCACAACGGTGATGACTGTATCGTTCGTCAATGCCGGCCTTCTTACGCTGGCGCAAGCCATATCGGTGATTATGGGCGCCAATATCGGTACAACCCTTACGGCATGGATTATGTCGGCCGGATTTTCGTTTAACATCACCGACTTTGTATGGCCAGCCTTCTTTCTTGCCATACTGCTCATCTACAGCAAGAAGCGGAAACTGTTTGGTGACTTTATTTTCGGCATTTCGTTCATGTTCCTCGGTTTGGGAACACTGCGACAAGCAGGTATCGACATGGACCTTGCCCACAACAAGCCGGTACTCGACTTTTTCGCCAGTTTCGATCCCGACAGCTTCGTAACGACCATTACGTTCCTCGTTATAGGTAGCATTTTGACCATGTGTGTACAATCGTCGGCTGCCGTCATGGCCATAACAATGATACTTTGCTCGACGGGAGTGTTGCCCATATATCAGGGCATTGCACTTGTGATGGGCGAAAACATAGGAACGACGGTGACATCTAATATAGCTGCCCTGACGGCAAACACACAAGCACGCCGCGCAGCACTTGCCCACATGTTTTTCAACGTCTTTGGTGTGCTGTGGATATTATGTGTGTTTCGGCCGTTCATCGACATGGTGTGTGGTTTTGTAAACTATGACGCCCTTATGGTTAAGACCGACCCTGGTTTCATGCGCAACGCCGCCAAACTGTCGGTTGTGCTTGCCGCGTTCCACACGTCGTTCAACATTGCCAACACCACCATTCTTGTATGGTTTATACCACAGATAGAGAAGTTGGTATGCAAGGTGATAAAACCAAAGAAAAACATCGATGAGGACGATTTCCGCCTGCGCTTCATCCAGTCGGGCATAATGAAGACTCCCGAAATATCGGTTCTGGAAGCTCAAAAGGAGATACACTCGTTTGCAGAACGCATACAGAGAATGTTTGATATGGTACGCGAACTTCTTGGCGAGACCGACTCCGACAAGTTTGTTAAGCAGTTCAGCCGAATAGAGAAATATGAAGGTATATCAGACAATATGGAAATCGAAATTGCCAAGTATCTGGACAACGTTAGCAACGCCCACTTGTCTGATGAAACCAAGGCCAAGATACGTGCCATGTTGCGTGAGATATCAGAACTCGAAAGCATCGGCGACAGCTGCTACAACATCGCTCGTACGCTCAACCGCAAGAAGGCCGGCAAGGAGGACTTCACCGAGAAGCAGTATGAACACATCCACCAGATGATGGAACTTACCGACGATGCACTGTCGCAGATGATAATAACGCTTGTGGGACACAAGGCCGATAACGATGCCAACCGCTCGTTCAACATAGAGAACGAGATAAACAACTACCGCAACCAACTGCGCAGACAAAACATCAACGACGTGAATGACCATTTATATACATACGCAATAGGTACGATGTATATGGACATAATACAAGAGTGTGAGAAGTTGGGTGATTATGTAGTGAACGTAGTGGAAGCGCGAATGGGCGTTAGGAGGTCAAAAAGCTAACCTGACGGCTTTTTGAAAATAAATAGTAAGGGAAGAAAAATTAAAGTTCGTTGCGCCTGTGTTCAAGGTACAACGAACTTCAATTTTTAATTTTTTAATCTTTTAATCTGAAGAATTGAACGAGTTCAATTCTTCACTACCTTCTTCCCATGCGGGCTTCAATGACATTGACAACGAAGTCGCCAAGTTTCTCGCACTCGCTTACAATGTCCATATACATTGTTCCGATGGCGTAAGAATAGAGGTGGTCGTTGATGTCGTTGATGTTTTGGCTGCGCAGTTGGTTGCGGTAGTTGTTTATCTCGTTCTCTATGTTGAACGAGCGGTTGACGTCGAAGTTGTCTTTGCGTCCAAGCAGCAGCACGTTCATCTGGGCTATGCTGTCGTCGGTAAGCTCCATCATTTGGTGGATGTGTTCATACTGCTTCTCTGTGAAGTCCTCCTTGCCGGCCTTCTTGCGGTTGAGCGTGCGTGCAATGTTGTAGCAGCTGTCGCCGATGCTTTCGAGTTCTGATATCTCACGCAACATGGCACGTATCTTGGCCTTTGTGTCGTCAGACAGGTGGGCGTCGCTCACACCGTCGAGATACTTGGCTATTTCAATCTCCATGTTGTCGGTAATGCTCTCATACTTCTCGATGCGCGAGAAGAGCTTGTTGAAGGCACTGTCATCGGTGGTGGCGAGCAAATCACGCACGAAAGAATACATCTTGTGGACACGCTCGGCGAAAATTTGTATCTCCTTTTGTGCCTCAAGCACCGAAAGTTCAGGAGTCTTCATGATGGTGTTGCCGCCAATGTAAGTGAGGCGGAACTCCTCTTCGTCTTCAGTGGTCTTAGGCTTGATGATGCGGCACACAAGCTTTTCAATCTGAGGTATGAACCAAATGAGCACGAAGGTGTTGGTAACGTTGAATGCCGTGTGGAAGGCTGCGAGGATGATGGGCAGTCGGGTTGCCAACTGTGCAGGTGCAATACTGTGGTCGTTGGGGTCGTAGCCTACAAATGAGCACACGGTATTGACGAAAGGATAGAACAAACACAGCACCCACACAACGCCGATGACGTTGAACACCAAGTGAGCCAATGCTGCACGGCGTGCCTGTGCGTTGGCACCAAGTGCGGCGAGGTTGGCAGTGGCTGTTGTACCGATGTTCTCGCCCATTACCAGTGCGATGCCAAGATAGATGGGCAGCACGCCTGTCGAGCAGAGAAGAATGGTGATGGCCATGACGGCAGCCGACGACTGCACAATGCAGGTGATGACAGTGCCGGTGAGCAGGAATATGATGATGGTGAGATGGCTGCCGGTATCAAACGAGCTGAAGAACTCAATGACAGCCGGATTGTGTTCGAGGTCAAGTTCCTTTCCTGCCGCACTAAGTAGTACGAGAGAGAAGAACAGGAAAGCTATGCCGAATAGGAAATCTCCAATATAACGCTTGCTTTTAGAGTAGATGAGCATGATGCCAAGGAAGAAAGCAGGGAAGACCACTGTGGTCAAATCGACGTTGAATCCAAGGCTCATAATCCAGGCAGTGAGCGTAGTGCCAATGTTGGCACCCATTATTACTGAGATGGCCTGTGCGAGAGTGAGCAGTCCGGCGTTGACGAACGATACCGTCATCACCGTAGTGGCTGAAGAGGACTGCACGGAGCAAGTTACAAACATACCGGTGAGCATTCCGGTAAAACGGTTCTTGGTCATTGTTGCGAGAATGTGGCGCAACTGCGAGCCCGCCATTTTCTGTAGGGCCTCGCTCATCACCTTCATGCCGTATATTAACAGCGCGAGTGATCCGATGATCTTAAAAAAAATCCAAATCGACATATTTTAAATTATTTTATTAATGCTTTCTTTGTAGTCTCATTTTTTATGAATAACTTTGCTTCGGTTAAACCTCTAAAATACGCGGAAATGAAACAAACGCTACAAATCCGTTGCAAAAATAATAAAAAAACGGAAATTATCAGCATCGGAAGCTCACTTTTTGAGATTTTTGATGAAATTAATTTGAAAATGGACTTCGGACCTGTCAGTGCAAAGGTAAACAACAAGGTCGAAGGCCTTAACTTTCGTGTGTATCACAACAAGGACATTGAGTTTCTTGACCTCCACTCGTCGTCGGGATTGAGGACCTACACACGCACTCTTTTCTTCATTCTGTGCAAGGCCGCCAACGACTTGTTTCCCGGGGCAAAGATGGTTATCGACATACCCGTGTCAAACGGTTACTACTGCGACCTGCAGCTTGGCAGACCGCTTAGCGAGCTCGACATCGAGTCAATTAAGAAACACATGCAGGAAATAATTGACGCAGGCTTGCCGATAAGGCGTCACGAATGTACAACGGAAGAGGCCATAAAGATGTTCGAGGCAGTGGGCGACGACGCAAAGGCCAAACTGCTGAAAAGTACAGGAAGGCTCTACACCTTATATTATGATATAGACGGCTACAAAGACTACTACTACGGCACGCTGTTGACAAGCACCTCGCAGATACATCTGTTCGACCTCGTGAAGTATTATGACGGCATGCTCTTGCGCATACCTACTACGAAAGATCCCTCGAAGTTGGGCGAACTGATAAGGCAGGACAAGCTGTTTGACATATTCAAGGAGCACCACCGATGGCAAGACATTCTTCAGCTGCGCACAATAGGCGACCTCAACCACGCAGTGGCCAAGGGCTTTACCACCGAACTGATAAACCTGGCGGAAGCACTGCAGGAAAAGAAGATTGCACGCATAGCCGAGACGATAGCCGAACGCAAGGGCGTGAAAATGGTGCTTATTGCCGGTCCCTCGTCGAGCGGTAAGACTACTACGTGCAAGCGACTGTCAATACAACTGCTGACAAACGGACTGAAGCCGATAGGCATTTCGCTTGACGACTATTTCGTTGACAGGGAGAAGACTCCAAAGGACGAAACCGGCGACTACGATTTCGAACATGTGGAGGCACTTAACATTCCACTGCTCAACCAACAGATGAATGCTCTTATGGCTGGCGAAGAAGTGGAACTGCCAAAATACAATTTCCAAACAGGGAAGAGTGAACGTAGTGGAAGGAAACTGAAGCTGAAGGGCAACGAAATACTCGTGGTGGAGGGAATCCATGCCCTCAACCCAATGCTCACGTCACAAATACCGGAGCAATGCAAGTTCCGCGTGTATGCCTCGGCTCTTACTACCATATTGCTCGACGACCACAACTATGTGCCAACCACCGACAACCGCTTGCTGCGCCGCATAGTGCGCGACTATAAATATCGTGGTGTTAGTGCGCAGGAAACCATTAGGCGATGGCCGTCAGTAAGGGCTGGCGAGAACAAGTGGATTTTCCCATTCCAGGAGAATGCCGACGTGATGTTCAACACTGCTATGCTGTTTGAACTTGCCGTAATCAAGCAGCAGGCTGAGCCTCTGCTGGAGCAGGTGCCAGAGAACTGCGAGGAATACAGCGAAGCCTACCGCCTCCTGAAGTTCTTGAAGTACATCCGCCCGATACCCAATCGCCAAGTTCCTCCAACGTCACTTCTGAGGGAGTTCCTCGGTGGAAGCTCGTTTAAGTATTAAGTCCACATCTTCCTTACCTCCTCAAGTATTGAGTTAAGCTCTGCCGTTGTCGTGGCACGAAGCATGGCAATGCGAGTTTGGCGGAAGTCGGGAATGCCTTTGAAAATGGGCGATGCTGCGAGATGGCGGCGAGTGTGGAGAATGCCGCGATATTCGTCAATGCGCTCAACGTTGATGCGCAGTTGTTCTTGCAGCACGTCCAGTTTCCAGCTGTTGTCCATTGTGATGTCAGGCTCTCGGCCTTCCAAATGGTCGCGAATCTCCTTGAATATCCATGGGCGGCCAAAGGTGGCACGGCCTATCATGACTGCATCGACACCATATTCGGCAAAGGCTCGTTCTGTATCCTCAGGAGTGCAGATGTCGCCATTGCCTATGATGGGTATTTTGATGCGTGGGTTGCGCTTCACTTCAGCTATTGGGTTCCAGTCGGCAGTGCCCGTGTACATTTGCGAGCGGGTGCGGCCATGTATGGTGAGAGCGGCAATGCCGCAGTCTTGAAGCTGTTCGGCGAGGGTGGGTATTATGATGTTGTCGGCGGTCCAGCCAAGACGCGTCTTGACGGTCACCGGCAACTTGACGGCCTTCACCACTTCGCGTGTTATGTCGAGCAGCAGCGGAATGTTCTGCAGCATGCCAGCACCAGCACCCTTGCCCGCCACCTTCTTCACTGGGCATCCGAAATTGATGTCGATGAGGTCGGGCTTTGCTTGTTCTACTATTTTTGCCGCCTCAACCATGTCTTCCACGCTGCGCCCGTAAATTTGTATGCCTACTGGACGTTCTGTGTCGCTTATGGTTAACTTGTTGATGGTTGACTTAACCGACCTGACCAATGCCTCGGCACTGACAAATTCGGTATATACCATGGAAGCTCCGAATCGTTTGCACAATAGTCGGAATCCAATGTCGGTTACGTCTTCCATTGGAGCAAGGAAAACGGGACGGTCTCCAAATTCTATATTTCCTATTTTCATGTAAGCAAATGATATGTGCCTCCTGCGTATGGCTTCACAATCCCCATCATTTCAAGTTCAAAGAGAGTCTGGTTGAGAGTGCCAATCGAGAGGCCTGTGGTTACTAAAAGTGGATTAAGCTGCATGTCGCCATTGTTGCGCAAGGCATCGGCCACACATTGCTGTATTGTGGTGAGTTGTGGAAACAGGTCACGCTCAATGCCCTTCGACTTGGCCTTGGTAAGCAGGGCGTCGGTGTGCCATCCCATCGACTGTACAAAGTCGGCGGCGGAAGTGAGCAGCATGGCTCGATTGTCGCGTATGAGCGAGTTGCAACCCTCTGAATACTTGTCGCCTGCGCGTCCGGGAAAGGCAAACGTTTCACGGCCGTAGTCCTGCGCGATGCGCACTGTAATGAGTCCTCCTCCATGTGCCGCCGACTCGACTATGATGGTTGCGTCGGTCATGCCTGCCACGATGCGGTTGCGTTGTATGAAGTTTATCTTGTCAATCTTGGTGCCTGAAGAAAACTCGCTGATTAGTCCTCCCTGTTTTACCATGCGGGCAGCCACCGCCTTGTGTACGGCAGGATAGAGGGTGTCGAGTCCATGTGCCAGTACGCCCACTGTTTCAAAGCCATTGTCGAGAGCCTGGACGTGTGCGTTTACGTCAACACCGTATGCAAGGCCGCTGACTACAAGCACATTGGGGCAAAGGCTGCGTAGGTCGGCCATGAAGCGGCGTATGCAGTCGGCACCGTAGGTGGTGCAGTGGCGAGTGCCGACGATGCTGATGACATGGCGGTCGTTAAGATTGGATACACCTTTATAATATAGTACTACGGGAGCGTCAGGGCATTCGTTGAGGCGCACAGGATAATCAGCGTCGCCATGGCAAATAATGCTGATGCCGTTGTTGGCGCAAAATTCCAGTTCGGCCTCTGCAGTGCTTAACGCATCGCTCCAGTCGCTGGCAATCAGCTCTTTCAGCCTTTGTGTGCAGCCGGGAATGATGTCTGATATGTCATTGCGCTGCATGAACACCTGTCGGCCTCCACCCGTTTCCTGTATAATCCTCAATAGGTTGTCGGATGATATGTAGCCCAGTTTGGTAAGGGCAATGGTGTACAGCTTGTCTTCTATTGTCATGTCAGCCTATAAATATTGTTCAAATGCCTTGTCGTACTCTTCGCTTTCAGCCAACCGCCCGTTGACGAGGCAAACGATGTCGATGTCGCCATGAAAACACAGCTTCTCGTCGCTGGCTCGGAAGATGTCTTGTACAAAGACGTATTTCAGTCCTTCCTTCTTCAGTGCAAGTCGTGAGATGAACTCGTCGTCGCACTGCAAGGGAGTCTTGAACTTCAGGTTCATCCTTGCCACCACTGCATCCACACCTTTCCGATGCATCTCGGCAAAGCTCAGGCCACAATGTTTTAAAAACAGATGGCGTGTATGCTCGGTATAGTGCAGATAGTTGGCGTTGTTCACTATACCTTCGATGTCGCACTCATAGTCGCGCACCATCATTCGTGTTTCAAATATGTATTTCATTCAAATTTCAACTTTTCTTTAAGTATTCATAACCAATGCGGCATCTTAGGCAGTCGTGCCTGTCGCAATACATTTTCTTCAGTTGCAGAAGAGCTTGTGTGTCGCCTGCGTTGTCAACCTCCAACCCGCATTCGCGCCACATCCTGACAACGTGGTTGTTTTCGGGCTTTAGCTGCTCCAGAAGGTCAAAGGCCCGAAGGCAAAGCTGTTCGTTGGCTATGTGGCGGCCATAGGCGAAAAGCATGGGGATGGCTGTATTGACCAGAAGCAGATTGATGGAGAATGGCGACATGCTCTTGCCATTGTGGGCACTCTCTACGCCAAAGGCATAGTGAGTGGCCCAATAGGGAGTGACATGAGTGCCCAAAAGCGAGCTGAGTTCGGCCACCGTAGAGCAGTTGACCAGTGTACTGAGCGAGAGCCTCCGCTCGTAGTACAGATTGGCCAATTGTGAGATGCGTATGTGCGGAAAATTCTGCGGTCGCAGCCTGAGAAACTTCCATAGCTTGCAGTCCATTGGGGTGAGCGAGAACTTATGTGCCAAATAGCGATATTCGGCTGCGAGTTTCGTATAATAAGGGTCGGCCAGTGCCGCCTGCTGGTGGCGTGGAGGTATTGATGCGATGTCGAGCAGTCCTGCCTGACCCATAAACATGGCCTCAATCTGGAACAGGTCGTCGCGATGATGGGCTACACAGTTGAGATGAAGGTTAAGGGCCCATTGCTCGAAAGCGTCACCATTGATGCCGAAGCCGTAGTTGCGGGCCAAGGTGATGAAGAGGGCGTCTTCCCATGACCCTGCGAGCCTTTCGGCACGCAACCGTATGGCATCGGTCTTCTGTTCAAGCCTTTCGGTCTGAAGGGCCGACATCCACGAATGAATGGTTAGCTTTGAAAGCTGCGGAATAATCTTGTAGCAAGGCGGATAATTGTCGGCAGCCATCAGCGCGGCGTAATTGTCGGCAATGTGCTGCGGCACGCTGAGCTCAAGCTGCGGTAGTATCTCGCCTCGTGAATTGCTGACTATGGCATCAGCCGTCTCTACCACATGAAGTATCACGTTGTCATAAGCCGAATCGGTATCATGACCGTGCAGATACCAGTCCTTCGAATGTTGATGAATCTCAACGTTACCCACCCATAATTGTCCGTCAATCTTGACCTTGGCATTGAAGAAGTCAGGCCCTGCATTGCGGTTGTGCAGTCCAGAGTCGATAATCTCCACCGTCCGGCCGTCGGTAGTGGTCAGTTCGCGTGGCGGAGTAATCTTGTGCTTCCATACATAATGCAACAATTGTTCCATAAATAACTATTGTAAATGGGCATTTTTTGAATTTTACCCTACAAAATTAAACAAAAAAATGCAAAAAAAGCACAGAAAGGCTCTTTGTTCTGATTTTTTAACTGAAAACCAATGGATTATGCATAAAATTCCGTAACTTTGCACCATAATTTAATATGAAACGTATGAAAATAGCATTAATAGGTTACGGCAAGATGGGCAAGATGATAGAAGAGATAGCCCTTAGCCGAGGTCATGAAATCGTCAGTATCATTGACATAGACAATCAAGAAGATTTCGACAGTGCGGAGTTTGCATCTGCTGATGTCGCCATTGAATTTACCGCACCGCACGTGGCGTATGGCAACTATCTGCGTGCCTTCAGCCACAACGTAAAGGTTGTAAGCGGCTCGACGGGATGGATGAGCGAGCACCGTGCCGACGTTGAACGTTTGTGCAATGAGGAAGGCCAAACACTGTTTTGGGCTTCTAACTTCTCTATTGGCGTTGCCATCTTCTCGGCTGTAAACCGCTACCTCGCGAAGATAATGAACCAGTTCCCCCAGTATGACGTGGAGATGGAAGAAGTTCACCACGTACACAAGCTTGACGCTCCGAGCGGAACGGCCATAACATTGGCTGAAGAGATTGTGGCCGATGTAGATCGCAAGGCTTCCTGGACCAAGGGAATCTTGCTGCGTCCCGACGGAACAATTGAAGGCACGAGGCAGTCGGCCACCAACCAACTGCGAATAGACTCGATACGACGTGACGAGGTTCCCGGAATACACAGCATAAAATACGACAGCGATGCCGACAGCATAACAATTACGCACGACGCACACTCACGCCGCGGATTTGCCCTTGGTGCTGTTCTTGCCGCAGAATACACCAAGGACCACAGCGGCCTGTTGACGATAAATGACATGTTTAATTTTTAGAATGGAGAGGTAGAAGATAGAGGGTAGAAGGTAGAGGGTAGAAGGTAGAGATTACCACGCTGCCCGATAACAACTGGTAGAACATATCTCTACCTTCAACCCCCTACCTTCTACCCTCCAAAATAATATACCAATGGAAGATTTAAGTAAAAAGAAACTGAACATGAAGGTGCAATGGACTAAGTTTGCCGTCGTTCTTGCACTATACATAGCATTCCTTATTTGGGTGAAGAGTTGGCTCGGAGTAGTGGTCATTCCTTTCATCTACGACATTTATATTACGAAAAAGATTAAGTGGCAATGGTGGAAAGACGCTGAACGTCCGGTGAAATTCGTCATGTCGTGGGTTGACGCTCTTGTCTTCGCGCTTGTGGCGGTCTATTTCATCAACCTTTTCTTTTTCCAAAACTATGTCATACCTTCAAGTTCGCTGGAGAAGTCGCTGCTCACAGGCGACTATCTGTTTGTAAGTAAGGTGAGCTATGGCCCACGAATACCCGAGACGCCACTCACCATGCCTCTTACCCAGCACACTTTGCCCGTAGTCAACAGCAAGTCGTACATCGAATGGCCGCATTGGGACTATCGCCGCGTAAAGGGACTGGGAAAGGTGGATGTCAACGATATTGTCGTGTTCAACTATCCGGCTGGCGACACGCTGTGTTCGGCACCGCAATACCAAAGCTTCGACTATTACGGCATGTGCTACAGCATAGGCTATCAGATATATCCTCAGCGTCCCAACCCCGACTCGCTGTCGGCTGCCGACCGAATAAAATACTTCAATGCCATTTATGCTGCCGGACGTGAGGAACTGCGCCGAAACCAAGCTGAATATGGCGAAATAATTACACGTCCCACCGACCGCCGCGAGAACTACGTGAAACGCTGTGTAGGACTGCCTGGCCAAACTCTTCAGATAAAGAATCGCATAGTATATCTCGACGGCAAGGCCAACAAGGAACCAGAAGAGGTGCAATATTCATACTTCGTCAAACTGCGCCAGCATATACCGGAAGAAATGCTTAAGGACCTCGGCATATCGATGGAAGACTTGACAAGCCTGAACTCCTACGGCTATATGCCGCTTACAAAGCGAGCCGTTGCAGCCTTGTCGCAGCGCAAGGACATAGTGGAAAGCATCGAGATAAATACCGATGCGAGCGACCTTGACACTTATCCTCTCAACGGCAATATGCACTGGACACGCGACAACTATGGCCCGATATGGATTCCTGCAAAAGGCAAAAGCATTCCACTCAACCTCGACAACATTGCCATCTATGAGAGGCCTATAAAAGTGTATGAGAAAAATGACCTCCAAATACGCGATGGAAAGATATTCATTAACGGACAAGAAGCCAAGTCATACACATTCAAGATGGACTACTATTGGATGATGGGTGACAACCGCCACAACTCGGCCGACTCGCGTTATTGGGGTTTTGTACCCGAAGACCACATCGTTGGCAAACCTATATTTATATGGTGGTCGAGCGACCCTGACCGCAATGGATTCTCAGGAATACGCTGGAGCCGTCTGTTCCGTTTTGTCGATAACATCAAGTAGGTTGAAGGTTGAAGATTGAAGGTTGAAGGTTGAAGATTGAAGGTTGAAGATTGAAGGTTGAAAATTGAACATTGAATGTTGAATAGTCCGAATTGATTTGAAAAAGACCATTATAGCCATCTTAGTGGCAACGGCAGCCCTCTTTGCCTTTAGGGCATTGGTACTGACCATCTACACCATTGAGGGCACCGCTCTTGAACCCAATTTCAAGAGCGGCGACCGCATAATGGTCAATCGTTGGAGCTATGGACTCCGAACGGGCAACATCAATGGACTCTTTGGCTACGGAAGAATTGGCACGTGCATGCCTGAGTATGGCGACATTATCGCCTTTGACAATCCTACTCAGGACGTAGAGGGCGTCTTCGTCGGAAAGATTAAGTCGTTGCCCGGCGACACCTTGACAACTGCACAAGGGCCATACCTCGTGCCTGGTGAGGTGACATGTGCCAACCAAAACTACTATGTTGTGGAGATGGGTAAGGACAAGCAGACTTGCACCATACCCGAAACAAGCATAATAGGACGTGTGGTCCTCATCGTTTACAACCACGACGACAACTATTCCTTCTATTCCGGCTTCGCCACAAAACGTTGGTGTCTGCTGCCTGAATGACAAATACTGATGCAAATATGAATCTCCTTTCCACTACATATTTTGGTCCCATACAGTGGTACCAAAAGCTCAACATGGCCGATGCGACATTGATAGAGGCTCATGAAAACTATTGCAAGCAAACCTATCGCAATCGCTGCATAATAGCCACTGCCAATGGGAAGCAAGTGCTCACGGTGCCTGTAGAACGTCCTGCCGACAAAGACCTCAACAGATGTCCCATACGTGACCTGCGCATAAGTGACCATGGACGTTGGCGTCAGCTGCATTGGAACGCCTTGCAGAGCGCATACAGCGAATCGCCGTTCTTCGAGTACTATGCCGACGACCTGCGCCCCTTCTTTGAACGCCGATATGACTTTCTGTTTGACTTCAACATTGAAATTTGCCACACCGTATGCCAACTGCTCGATGTGCGTCCAACTATAGCTTTCACTGACCAGTACACCAAACATGAAGATTTGCCTTCCGACGTGTTTGACTATCGAAACGTAATAGTTCCAAAACACCCTCTTGCCGACCCGCTGTTTACGGCACGACCTTATTATCAGGTGTTTGCTGCCAAAACGGGTTTCTTGGGCAACCTTAGCATACTCGACTTGCTGTTTAACATGGGGCCTGAAGGAATCTTCTTGTTGCAATGACCTCTTATTTCAACGTCCTAACCATGACTCGGGATTGAGCTTTGAACGTTCACGGCGCAGCTGGAACTGCAGAATATTGTCGCGTCCGACAGTTCCGATGGTCTGACGTGCCGACACCCGTTGCCCCTTGCGCACGCTTACTGAGCCAAGGTTGCAATACACTGAGATGTAGCTGCCATGGCGCACCATCACGCCTGTAGTACCTCCCAAGCTGAACACGGCGCTCACTTCTCCGTCGAATATGCTTCTCACTGCTGCTCCAGGATTGCCAAGAATGTTTATGCCCTTGTTGTCAAGGCGCACATTTTTCAAGCCTTCAACATTATACTGCCCAAAATGGCTTACTATTCGGTATGAGCCTGCCACTGGCATTGGCAGACGGCCGCGGTTGCTTTCAAAGTTGCCGCTTATACGACGGTCCTCCGAGGCAAGTGTCATCTTTGGCACTTCTTCTTTGGCCTTCTTGGCTTCAGCCACCTCGCGTTCGCGCTCTTTGGCTTCCTCTGCCGCCCTGCGCTCTGTTTCTTCACGCACTTTGCGTGCCTCGCGTGCAGCCTCTTCGGCCATTGCCCTCTCCTCGGCACTCTTTCTCGCTGCCGCCTCGGCCTCACGCTTCAATCGTGCCTCACGCTCGCGAGCAAGTGCAATGCGTCGGGCGTTTTCCCTTGCGGCTGCTTCGGCAGCTGCCTTCTTCCGAGCCAGCTCTTCTGCCTTGCGCTTTGCCTCGGCCTCAGCTGCCTTGCGTGCCTCCTCGGCCTTGCGTTTCGCTTCGGCAATGGCGCGCTGGCGCGCCTTTTCCACTTCAATGGCTATAAGGCGGTCAATCTCGGCATTTATGGCTTTGTCGCGCTCCATCTGCTTGTCAATGATTGACTTAATCGTCTTCTGCTGCTTCTGTAGTGTGCTTACCACATTCTGCTGTTCCTCCTGTTTCGACTCAAGGTTGCGGCGTTCCTGTTCTCCTTTATTAAGTAAAGTGTGCTTCTGCTTTTTTACTGTTGTCAACTCCTCGTGTTTGGCTGTAACCTCAGCCTGTTTCACTTTCACCATCTCGCCCTGCGCCTTCTGATAAGACGCATATTCGCGCATGAAGCGCATACGGCGGTACATCTGGGTAAAGTTTTTGGCCGAGAAGATGAACATGAGTTGGTTTTGTATTGAGCGGTTACGGTGCATGTAGCGCATCGACTTCACATATTTCGTCTTGCGGTCGTCAAGTTCGGCCTGCAATTGTGTCAGTTGGTCGTTGAGTTGCCCGATGTTTCCATCCAGCACGTTTATGTCACGGCGTATGGTGTCGATGGTTTTCCTCTTGTCGGCTATCTCCGTGTTTATGACCATGAGTTTCTGTAGCCTCTGCTTGACGTCACGCTCATTGTTGCGCAACTTCTTCTGTTGTGCAGCAATCTGCTTCTTTATCTGTTCACGCTCGTTTTTCAGACCCTTTATCGATGGAGTGGATATCTCTTTTTGCGTTTTCTTTGACGTAGAGGCCTTCTTTTTCTTAACTTGCGTGGTCTTTGTCTGTTTTGCAGTCGTCTTTTTCTTTGTCTGTGCCTGTGAGGCCAATGTCAGAGCCAAGAATATTAAGAATATGTGAAATCGTCTCATCTTCTTTTGGCAATGTTCTGTTTAGAGTGCCATAAACCGGCGCAATATGTCATCAACCTGAACCTCTTTGTACTTGCTCGAAATGGCTGTTCTTGTCTCCCATTCCGATTCGTTGCCAAGGGTGTTGTATGACATGGTGATTTTTATTTCTTTGTTGGCTGTGGTAAATATAATGGTGTTGCCTGTCGGGAACGAACCCTGTTCAAAGGGTTTGAAGTCGGTGTAGTCCCAATTAAGCTGGGTAGTGCCATGCAAACGGTGGTTGTACAAGAGGTTTGTCATGCGGATGCTGCCTTCATGGTTGGCAAGCCACTTGTAGTTCATGTTGTCCTTCTTCATCGAAATGATGATGTCGTTGCCGCTAATGTTGGTGTCGAAGTTTTGTAGTTGTGCAGTTGTAAGTGTATCTACTCCAGGCTGGAAAAGCTCATTCCAGAACAACGCCTGAAGCGAATAGAAGTTCAAGCCACTGTTGCGGAGAAAGTCAACCTGCTCGTATGTGGCGCGAAGATACTGCTTGTTGATGCGGTCCATCAGGAGCACATAATCCTTGGTAAACTCAAGGCGAGCCGCCTCGACAAATCCGAAAGCCATGAGCTGCAGTCGAATGACGTCGTCGCGTTTCATCTTGAGATTGCCCGTAAGCGAAATTTCCTGCGAGCCCATCTGCACCTTAAACTTCAGCTTCGATGTCATGAACTTTGTCTTCTGAGTGTTGGAACTTACCATTTCGAGTATTTCCTGCGTCCTTAACATCTCCTGTGTCATTGGTTTTGTAGCTACTACATTCTTCGTTGATTTACATGAAGCCAAAGCCAATGGAATGGCCAATACGGCCAGCTTTATGATACTTGTTATTTTCATTGCTTAAAGTATTTTTTATGTTTCAATTTTCGTTGTATCGCCTTGTTGTTCGGGTCGCGTTGCAAGGCTATGTTCCAATATTCCAATGCCTTGTCGGCAAAGCCTGCCAAAAAACAGATGTCGCCGGCGTGGTCGTACAATACGTGGCCTACTGAATCGGTGTCGTTTTGCAGTGCCTGCTCGATATACACCTTTGCCTCTGCATACCTGCCAAGTTTAAACAGTACCCAAGCGTAGGTGTCGAGGTAGGTTGCATTTTTTGGTTCCTGCTTTACTGTCTTGTAGCTCATCTGCTCGGCCTTTTCCAGCTGTTCGTCTTGTTCGCTCAGATAATAGGCATAGTTGTTCAGACACCCAAGGTTGTCGCCTTTCCATTGCAGGCATGAATCGTAGGCTGCGTATGCTTCACGCCGCATGGCTTTCTGAAAATACAAATCTCCCATTACCGAATAGAAGTCGGAAACTATGTCAGGATTGCTCTCGTCGTTTATCACCGATACTCCTTTTTTGAACGCCTCCAATGCTCCGTCGTTGTCGTCCTTGCGATAAAGGGCCATGCCCTGGAAATAATAGAAGGCCATTTCTTCTGGATTGTATTGGCTTGAGCGCAGCGCAAGTTCCAACACTCGGTCCATGTCGTCCTTTTCCCATGCCTGGCCTATGAGTTGCAAACTTGCCGAAGAGTTGTCGGGAGCAAAGTCGAGAATATGGTTAAGTACACTTGAAATGGTATCGACCGACATTTTCTTCATGCTCATATAGGCAGCCTGCAAAAGCCCGATGTCGGCCGAACGACAGTCGGAACGTTGTATCGCGTCAAAGCATCCTATTATCTTTGCACTGTCAACTATGCCATTGCCTTCCTCGGCTATCATTTGGCGCATAAGGTATTCACGCCCTTCCACGCTTGTGTTCTTGTTGAGCAATACCTTCATGGTCATGCTGTCGGCTTTTGCCGTGTCGCCTTGCTTCTGATAGTAGGAACGAAGCGAAAGCTGCGCGCGGTTGTTGTCGGGCTCTTCGGCCAAAATGTCGTTATATACCTTCAATGCTTCGTCGTCCTTGTCGTTCTGCAACAATATGTCGCCATACATGCCCTTATAGTTCAAGTCGTTTGGATAATAGTCGGCCAGCTGCTTCATTTCGGCGATGGCAGCCTCCTTGTTGCCTTGACTTGTGTATATTTCGCTTTTTGCTATCGTTATCTGCTCGTTTTTGTCTTCCAGCACCTCAAGCCGTTGAAGCGCATCGATGGCTTTGTCCCAATCGTTTTCCATTTGGTAAAGCCTAAACAGCATTTCCAGTACGTCAGCCCGCGACGAATCGTGTACGAACAATGTTTCAAACACGTCAATGGCCTCCTTGTAGCGTGCATACGAAACATACATCTGTGCCAAAGTTTCGGTATAGGTGGCATTGTTGGGGTCGAGCTTGGCGGCTTTCTCGAAACATGCCATAGCCTCGTCTTTTTTCTTCAGCTTCAGATAATACTGCGCCAAGTAGTAATGGGCTTCAGCTGCTGTGGAATCCAACTGTGTGCAACGCCTAAACAATTCGAAGGCTGCTGCATCGTTGCCCTTCTGCCTCTCTACCACAGCGTCAAGAAACACATGGTTGTAAAAGGCCAAGGAGTCCTGTGCCGATAGTTCAATACCGACAAAAGCGAGCAGTACAGATGCCAATATCCGTCTTAATCCCATCGAGAAATGTATGCCATGCATACTCATGTCCAAATTCTTCAATCTTTCAGTCCTTTTTCGCTTACTTCACTCCTGTATGTCCGTAGCCTCCGTCGCCTCTTTCCGTGTCGTCGAGCTGTTCAACCACAACAAACTCGGCGTGTTCGTGCTTTGCCACAACCAGTTGTGCAATGCGCTCGCCCTCGTTGATGGTGAATGGCTCGTTGGAAAGATTGACAAGAAGCACCTTCACCTCGCCCCTGTAGTCGGCGTCGATGGTGCCTGGAGTATTCAATACGGTAATGCCATGTTTAAGTGCAAGACCACTGCGGGGTCTTACCTGTGCCTCATATCCCGCTGGCAATGCCATATACAGTCCCGTGCCGATAAGCTGCCGTTCCATAGGTTTAAGCACTATCGACTGGTCAATGTTTGCTCTCAAGTCAAGGCCTGCACTAAGCGGAGTGGCGTATGCAGGAAGGGGCTGGCGGCCCTTGTTTATTACCTTTATTTCCATCTTTTCACATGTCGTTTTTCGTATAATGGCGCAAATTTAGTTATTTAAATCCAAAAAATAGCATTTTTGCTTCTAAAAAGTAGTTTTTTAGATAAAAAAAGGTTACTTTTGCACTTGTATGATGAATTGGGAACAACTTATAACTAATAAACGGCTCGGACAAGAACATTATCATCCTAACCGTAAAGACGAGCGTTCGGAGTTTAAGCGCGACTACGACCGCCTCATTTTCTCTGCCCCCTTCCGTCGTCTTCAAAACAAGACACAGGTATTTCCTCTTCCGGGAAGCATCTTTGTACACAACCGCCTCACTCACAGTCTTGAGGTGGCAAGCGTTGGCATGTCGTTGGGATGCGATGTGGCAAAGGCCATTAAGCAAAAGCGACCTGAGTTGCAGAATACGCTTTTTGAAGAGATAGGGCAGATAGTGGCAACTGCTTGCCTCGCTCACGACATGGGCAATCCGCCTTTTGGACATTCGGGCGAAAAGGCCATCCAGACTTTCTTCACCGAAGGCAATGGGCACTTCCTGAAGGGAATGGTGAGCGACGAGTTCTGGAACGACATCACCCACTTTGAAGGCAATGCCAACGCCTTTCGTCTTCTTGCCCACAAATACAAGGGACGTCGCCAAGGAGGCTTTGTCATGACCTATTCCACATTAGCCTCCATCGTGAAATATCCCTTCTCGTCTGCTTATTCCGGACCAAAAGGCAAATTTGGCTTTTTCGGTTCAGAGAAGGAACTCTTCGAGAGGATAGCCGATGAAATGGGCATTATTCGCCTTTCCGACGATGGCGAGCCACTTAAGTATGTGCGCCATCCCTTGGTTTATTTGGTTGAAGCGGCCGACGACATCTGCTATGAAATAATGGACATCGAGGATTCTCACAAGCTGAAGATTCTTTCGTTTGACGAGACAAAGGAGTTGATGCTCTCATTCTTCGACGAAGAGACTCAGCAAAATATAAACAAAAGGATAGTTGACGAAGGCATTACCGACAGAAATGAGCAGGTCGTGTATATGAGGGCGTGTGCAATAGGCATACTCGAACACGAATGTGCCGAAGCCTTCATTCGCAACGAGGAAAAGATTCTCGAAGGAACGTTCAAGGGTTCTTTGATAGACAGCATCAGCGAAAGGCAGCGTTTGGCATACAGAAGATGTTCAGTAATGTCGTGGAAGAAGATATATCGCAGCAAACCTGTTCTCGACGTTGAACTGGCCGGTTATAAGATAATGAACACTCTAATGGAGCAAATGACCGAAGCCGTTACTCATCCCGACCGATATTATTCAAAGCAGCTGATATGCAGAGTAAGCAGCCAATATGACATTGACTCTCCCGATTTGGAAACAAGGGTAATGGCCGTAATCGACTACATCAGTGGCATGACCGATGTGTATGCTCTCGATGTATATCAAAAGATTAATGGCATTAGCCTTCCTATCGTTTAGTGAACACGGCTGCGTCACGGTTGTTCCATGGCTTGCGTCACGGTAGTTCCACACTCTGGCGACACGGTTGTTCCATAAATGTGGAACAACCGTGTCGCCAGAGTGTGGACTTGTTTACTTCTCCTCGTATATTACTTTGTTGGCTCCACTTGTTATTTTGAGAGCTTCGGGATGTTCCTTTATGTAAGAGTCGATGTGGCGAACTCGCTTCTGTTCCAGTATTTCATCCACAGCGATTAAGATTCCAGTTTCCTCAACGTCGCCAAAGCCATAGTTGATGGCTGTTCCGAAGAGCTTCATCGTTGGACTTAATCCCATGTAAGCATTGACAAGGGGAGGAATGTTGTAGCCGAGCTTGCGTATTTCACGATTAAGAATCCTGTAGTCCTCCTTAAACGACTCTTCGCTGAACAACTGTTCCAGTTCCTTTGGGTCGGTCTCAATTTTCAGCGGTTTCATCGGGACAATAAGGTTTTCCTTGTCGTCGAAATGCTTTTTGAGGAAGTAGAGAATCATGTCGCGGCCTTGACGTATATATGACGGATACATCGTCATCTTGCCAAAGAAATATTTCACGTCGGGCTGTATCACGGTCAACGCACCTAATCCATCCCACAAGTTGTCGAGGGCAAAAAGACTTTTCGATCCGTTCTTGTTTGTATTTTGGTACTCCAATGACACGAAGCTGCGTCCAAGCTCAATGGTCCAAGGAAGATATTCCTTTATAAACTTGTCGGAGAAATGGAACATGTGGCTTGTTGCCAATATGGGTTGTCCCTTTTCGTCAAACTCTACGTCCGACCCGAGCAGATAACGATAGCCTCCTATAATCTCCTCCTCCTCAGGGTTCCATACTATCAATTGTTTATAGCAGTTCTCACAAGTGTCGAACTCATCCAAATCGACTTCTTTACCAGTACCACCACCGGCTTCGCGGAAGACTATTTCACGCAATCGGCCAATCTCACGAAGTACATTGGGCGCATTGTGGGCATCAACTATATATATTTCGTTGTTGCTCTTGTTTGTCATTCGCAGTTGACGTTCTGGCGTCAGCTCGCTCTTCAGCAGTGACTTGGCCACTGGTTGGATAATGTCTTGTTCCATTTCTATTTTTCTTTGAGGTCGCTTATCGTAACAAATCATAGCTTATATACAATGTCCTGCACATACTGTGCCCATTGAGTAGCTGTTTTGCTCTTGTCAAATGTCTGCCAAGGAATGGGTTTTCCTATGGCTACACGGAATGTCTTATGCACGTTTTTGTACATTTCATCGACAAGGAACAGCATTGCTATGTTTACTTTCTTGACGTATTTGTCGGAGAAGTTTGCCAATTTGTAAAAGAATGGAGAGTTTTGTCCGCCAAAATGTATTGGCACGACGTCGCGCTGGTATTCCACACTCTTTGTTATGAAGGTTTTCTTCCATGCTATGTCCCTTATTTCGTCGCCGCGTTTTCTTGAACATATTCCAGCCGGGAACATCAGCATGTGGTTGTCGCTCTTGAATCCGGCTTCCACCATGGCAGGGAAGTTGCGGCTTTGGTTTCCCGTTTTGTTGATGGGTATGCATACGGGAGCCAAACCGGGCAGATTCATCAGGAGGTCGTTTACGAGATAGCGGAATTTGCCGTCGTAGTGCCTGCCTATAATGGCACCGAGAGCCACGCCGTCTTCGCCGCCCAATGGGTGGTTGCTGACGAAAGTATAGAGTCGCCCATCGTCTTTCTTGGGAAGGTTTTCCTCTCCCACAAGTTCAATGGTCATGTCAAGATAGCGCACACACTCTTCAAGCCATTCGGTGCCTGTCAGGTGACGGCTTTCCCACAGATATTTGTTCACCTCTTCCTGATGAATAATCTTTTTCAGCCACGAAACAAGTGGACGGGGAACAAATTTTGCCTTGCTTCCCATTTTGCTTGCCAATATCTTGTCGATATTAATGGTTTCTTTCATGTCCGTTTCCATTCTCTCTTTAACAATTCCGTGCAAAATTATAATATTTATCTGAAAAATGAATGCTTTTGGTTAAGAAAAAAAGTAAAAAGTATAAAAAATACCGTCTATGACTGCAATTTAAACACTTTTGAAACACACTGGCTATACAAATTGCACCAAAAGCACGTATTAAGTATTACGTAATGTTGTGCCGCGACTGATTGTCAACAGCACAACATTACGGTGTTTTATTCATTTGTTCTCAAAAAATGAGCGTCGGCTTATGCACTGTCTATTTTGCGTTGATTTCTTTTATCAGTCTGTCGGCTTTACCCCATTTGTCCATCATGTAAAGCACGTATCTGATGTCAACGCCAATGCAACGTGCAAGTTTGTTGTCGAAGAAGATGTCGCCCGAGAGGCTGTCCCAGTTGCCGTCGAAGGCGAGTCCTATAAGTTCTCCCTTGCCATTGAACATCGGCGAGCCGCTGTTGCCGCCGGTAATGTCGTTGTTGGTGAGGAAGCACAGCTGCAGCTTGCCGCTTGTCTTGTCGGTATATCTGCCAAAGTCTTTTGCGCTCATCAAGTCGTGCATGATAGGCTCGGCATAATAGTCGATTACCTTGTCGCCGGTCTTCATCTTCTCAACTATGCTCTCTGCTGTGGTGTAGTAGCCAGATGGCTTGCCGCCCAAATCGTATCCGCCCACCTGACCGTAGCTGAGACGCATGGTGAAATTGGCGTCGCTGTAATGTGGAAGGTCTTCTTCCATGCGTACCTTGGCGGCACAGAGGTAACGTTCCTGTACGGCGATGGAATCGCTCAAATCCTTCATGGGCTGCATTATTTTGTGCATTACATCGGTAATGTCGAGACCCATGACCACGCCAAGGTCTTTCTTGAATCCCTTTTTGTTGATGTATATCTTCTCGCCGCTTTTCATAAGTACCGACGTGTTCCATACATGGTTGACGTATGCTGTATAGTCGCCACCGAATTTTCCGTCAATTGTCTTGTAGAAATCCGGCAGGAACTCGGCATCTACATAGTCGCGGTAGTTCTTCAGCAGAGTGGCGTAAACCTCTTTGTCAAGAGCGGCGTCCCAAGTGTCGCTGTTGTCGGCAAATGTGACGTATTGCTTCTTTGGCTTGTCCTTCGGACCCTGCACCTCCATACCATTATGAACATTTACGGCGCGTGTTGCCAATTCGTTGGTTCTCATAAAAGTCTCGCGGAACAGAGTCATTGCCTTTGCAAACCTTATGCGTTTGTCGTACAGCTTCTCCATCAGTGCGAAATCAAGCTTTCCATCGAGGAAACCGGTAGATTTCTGATATTCCTTGATGCGCTTCTCAAACTCCACCTTCTGCTGGATTAAGCCGGTAGAGTCAATGCACTTGTTCATGCCAAGCGAGTTCTTCCAGTAGTTGCTGCTCTGTGCATACTTCGTGTCGTACTTTATGCGTACTCCTTCGTCGGCACGCATGTGTCGAATCATCACATCCTGCTTAACGCCTCTGACCTGAGCCATTGGAGCATTCTTTGCGTCACGGCGTTCGCGAATGCCAAAAGATGAAAGGTAGCGGCTGGTGCTGCCAGGATAACCCATCGTCATGGCAAAGTCGCCGTCCTTATAGCCCTGAACCGACACGGGAGCCCACGATGAAGGATGGTAGGGCACGTTGTCTTTGCTGTAGGCGGCAGGGCCGTTGGTCTTCGGGTCGGCATAGATGCGGAACACTGAGAAGTCGCAAGTCTGGCGTGGCCACATCCAGTTGTCGGTCTCACCTCCAAACTTGCCTATCGACTTTGGCACAGTAAATACAAGGCGCAGGTCGGTGAAGTCGCGATAGGTTGTGGCATAATACTTGTTGCCCTCGAAGAAAGGTTTTATCTCCAGTCGCAGCGTCGAGTCCTTTGCCTTTACCTCCTTGGACATCGCATTCTCGATGGAATCGAGGAAAACAGCCTGTTGTGAAGGCATCATTTTGTTGATGCCCTTCTTTTCAAGGAAGTCTGTAATGTCTTTCTGCTCTATCATAAAGCTGACAAACATGTTCTCGTTTGGCAACTCCTCCTCATAGGTCTTTGCAAAGAAGCCATTGAGCATGTAGTCGTGCTCCACGGTAGAATGCGAGCGTATTGACTCAAAACCGCAATGGTGGTTGGTGAAGACAAGGCCGTCGGGCGAGACAACCACGCCTGAGCAGTAGCCGGAGAAATTGACAACGGCATGCTTTATGGCATTGTCGGAACTGTAGAGGTCTGCGTAAGGCAAGGCAAAGCCCTCGTTCTGCATTTGCTCGAAGGCTGCCTGTGGCAGATTGTAAAGCGTCCACATGCCCTCGTCGGCATGTATTGACGTGGTGGCAAGCATGGCTGCCAAAATCATTGAGGTCTTTTTCATGTTTATATATGTATTATTATTACTCACTTTCTGAATCTTTTGCCGATAATGGGCAATGAACTTAACGGGAAGTCGTTCTTTACAAGGAATGCCATAAACACGCCGATAAGTATGGTATTGACAAGCACTGAGGCCAACGTGTCAAGCGAAGAGTTCACGAATGTCATAAGTCCAAATATTACTACGGCAAGCAACAGGTATTTTGCCATGTCTGACAGAGGATAAGCTATCGGATAATACCTTTGTCCGACGAAATAGCTCAACAACATGGCAGTGCCATATCCTGCAAAACCTGCCCACGCACAGGCCATGTAACCATACTGCGGAACGAAAATGACGTTGATGCCTATGAGTACGGCACACCCTATTCCTGAGAAGCATGCGCCCCAAATGGTCTTGTCTATCAGTTTGTACCAGAACGAGAGGTTGAAATATACCCCCATCATTATCTCTGCCGCCATAACAATAGGCACAACCTTCAATCCTGCCCAATAGTCTTTGCCTATTATATGTTTCAAAAGGTCAAGATAACCCACCACGACAAGGAATGCCAACAAGGTGAAGATAACAAAGAACTTCATGGCCTTGGCGTATGTGTCGCGGTTGTCCTTCTCCTTGGCCTTGCCAAATACAAACGGCTCGTAGGCATATCGGAATGCTTGGGTAATCATTGCCATTATCATTGCTATCTTTGATGCGGCTCCGTAGATGCCGAGTTGTTCGTGGGCGTTTTCACCTTTATATATATAAGGGAAGAGAATTTTGTCGGCTGTCTGGTTAAGTATGCCTGCTATTCCAAGAATCAATATAGGCCAACTGTAAGACAGCATGCGTTTTAAGAGTTTGCCGTCGAAGCAGTATTTAAACTCCGTCAGTTCCTTATAGAAACAGAATGTAATCAACGCCGTACAAGCAAGATTGATATAGAACGCATAACCGGCACCAATCGTCGGGTCATAAACTTTCCCTATTCCCTCTGGATTGGAGGCATAGAGCATTGGCAGTAGGAGGAAGAAGACGAGGTTGAATGCGATGTTCATTGCTATGAACAGCAATTTCAGCGCAGCGAACTTTATCGCCCTCTTCTTATACCTGAGATAAGCGAAGGGAATGCACTGAAAGGCGTCAATCGCCACCGTCAACGCCATGGTCCAAACGAAGGAAGGATGGTCGCCATAGCCCATCACGTCCGACAGTGGAGTGATGAAGGTTAAGACGAGCGCCACAAAAACGACAGCTACAAAGCCAACAGCAGTAAGGACGGTGGAATAGACCTTCTGCGGGTCTTCACCTTCCTTATTGGAGAAACGGAAGAATGTTGTCTCCATGCCAAAAGTCAGGAGGACAAGTATCAGTGCCGTATAGGCATACATGTTAGTGATGACTCCGTAGCCACCACTTGCAGCTGAAAGTGTTGCCGTATAAAGCGGTACAAGCAAATAGTTGAGGAATCTTCCCACTATGCTGCTAAGGCCATAAATGGCTGTTTCCTTGAATAATGATTTTAAGTTCGCCATAATTTTTCCTCGTTTTTGTTTGTCGTTAGAAGAACATGTAGCATATTGCTATCGCCGATATTATGCCCGCGAGGTCTGCAAGCAAGCCACAGGCCACGGCATGACGGGTATATCTTATGCCTACACTGCCGAAATACACGGCAAGTATATAGAATGTAGTATCGGTGGAACCTTGGAACACGCAACTCAAACGACCTATGAACGAGTCGGCTCCGTAGGTCGTCATGGCATCGACCATCATTCCTCGTGCGCCACTGCCCGACAATGGCTTCATCATGGCAGTTGGCAATGCGCCCACAAAGTCGGTGTCGCCGCCAATGGACGCCACTGTCCATTTTATTCCGTCGATGAGCATGTCCATGGCTCCTGAAGCACGAAAAACACCTATGCCAACGAGGATGGCTACAAGATAAGGAATAATTCGCACTGCGGTTTGGAAACCGTCTTTCGCTCCCTCGATGAATGCATCATAAACGTTCACCTTGTGTCTTACTCCTGACAGGATAAAGCCTATTATTATAAGCATCAGCAGTATGTTGGCCACTGTAGTGCTGACTATGTTTACTTGGTCTTTGTCCATTTGGCTGAATCCCCAAATGATGGATGCCACCACGAGGCAGGCGCAGCCAAGCGTGAGTATCATTGTCTTATTGAGAAGGTTGATGCGCTGGTAAAGGCTTGTTATTATTATTCCCGCCAAGGTTGAGAAAAACGTTGCAAGAAGTATGGGTACGAAGATGTCGGTGGGTTGAGCTGCTCCCATCTGCGCCCTATACACCATTATGCTGACCGGAATGATGGTAAGTCCGCTCGTATTGAGCACCAAAAACATAATCATGGGATTCGTTGCCGTGTCTTTCTTACTGTTCAATTGCTGTAGCTGTTCCATTGCCTTCAGGCCTAATGGCGTAGCGGCATTGTCGAGTCCTAACATGTTGGCGGCTATGTTCATGAATATGCTGCCTGTTACGGGGTGTCCTTTGGGAATGTCGGGGAACAAGCGCACGAACACTGGACTTAAAATCTTGGCAAGCACGTTTACCACTCCGCCCTTTTCGCCAATCTTCATTATGCCGAGCCATAGCGACAAAACTCCAGTTAGGCCTAACGATATCTCGAAGGCGGTCTTCGATGAAGAAAAGGTGGAGTCCATCATGGCAGGAAATACGTCAAAATCCCCCATGAAAATCAGTTTCAACGTCGCTATTACGAAGGCAACGACAAAAAAAGCTATCCAAATATAATTCAGTACCATCTTTTAATAATTATCGGTGCAAAATTAAGTCTTTTCCATTAAAGAACCAAACTTTTCTCTCCTTTTTTTTTAAAGCCATTGGGAGTGCAGGCGCAACGCCCACACTCCCAATGGTTTAGTCCGATAAAAATCGTACTGGTCTCTCTATTCTGCTTGGCCAGTAAGGAAATTGAGTATTAGCCCGAGGCTACGCTCGTCTTTCCACTTTATCTTGTTCTTCTTGACGAAGGCCTTCAGTTCGGCACTCCTTGCTTCGCCGGCAGCGTTGGCAATGTTGCCTTTGGTCGCCTCAAACTGCTTGCCGTTGTATATGATAAAATATACATTGTTGACAGGTATTTCAGCTCCGTCTCTCTTCTCCTGAAGCATCTTGCCGTGTTCAGGCACATTCAATCCGCCAAGGTCGAGCGACGACAGCTTGTTGGTGGCCGAGGAACTGAGGCTTGAACCGTAGGCACCGCCACCGTCGGACACCATGCGTTCAAAGTCGGCCCTCACAAGTTTCAGCAACACGTTGTCGCCCTTGTTGGCAATGAGCTGCATCAGCTGGTGATTGACGAATAGATAAGCGTCCTGCCCTATTTCCACTCTCACCACGTTGCGGTCGTCGGCCTTGTAAATGCGTCCGTCGTTGCCAATGTAGTGCAGAACGTTTCCCGACAGATGCACGTTGAACTTGTATGTACTCTTCTTGTTGTCGGATGAATATATCGTGCCATCGGTGAAATCGTCGTAAATGTATGGCCACTTGGTGTTTGGCTGGTATTGTGCAAATGCCCCTAAGGTTGCCATAAGCACAAGAAACAACATCATTGTCTTTTTCATAATCTATTATGATTTTTCTTACTTTACTGAACTTTGCTTTTCCCTTTTCTATGCAGTTAACGTGAGTTCGACGAAATCTAACTATCGGTATAACCGCCCCTACAGACGGCGATTTGACGAGTTAAGATAATTCGTCGAAATCACTACACTAAAGGGTGGGAAAGTTCTATTAATTTATTCTCTTTTCTGTCTTTACGCTGCCGTCGTTCATCTTGTATTTTACTATTGTCACGCTGTTTGATGTAGGCGTTGTCTTGCGTCCTTGTACGTCGTAATGCTCGATGGCCTTGCAGTCGGCCGTACTGCTTATTTCGTCAATGCCCGACGATTCTACCACCTTAATGGTGAAGTCGCGGCTTACGCTTTCGCCATTTTGGTCGGTTACTTTTATCGTTATAGAGCGGTTGCCGTCCGAGAGCTTCAGCACTTCAGTAGTTACCAGCTTGTCGTCAACTACTTTGAATGGAGCGGGCAGTCGCTTGTGAAGAATAGGATTGTAGGGACCGAGTATTTCCCATGTGTATGTAGGAGTTTCTGTTGACTCGTTCTCCACTGTTATCGTAGCTACTACCGTTCCGACTGGCTGTCCGGCCTCTACCATTGTGTTCGACAGCGTAATGTTGCTTGGCTTGTTTGATGGTTGCCTTATTCCTACCACCACTCCCTGATAGGCAGGGTCGCTGTAGTCCATGTCCATGGTAAGGTCTTTGAGCGCGTTCAGCTCGAAATAGCCATCGTTGGAGCCACCCCAACCCCAGTTTACGTGGTAAGCACCGTTGCTGTAGCCGTCGAGGTTGAAGCAGTGGCCGTAGCTCTTCTTTGGGTCGGCACCGCTGAAGCAAACGGCCCTTCCAGCCGCCAGTTCGCCATAAACGATGTCGTGCCATTCCGCTTCGGTGTAGCTGCTGCGATTATAGAATTTCACTGAGGCGGGATAGGAGAAGTTACGCTGAAGGGCGGCGGGAATGTAGGATGTCTGCGTGCCTGAGCCGTCAACACCGTAGTCCATTCTCAACGACACGCCGCAGTGCCACAGCAGCCTTGCCACGTCGTCCTTGCCGTTGGCACCGGCCAGTATGTTGTCCCAGTTGTAAGCCGGCTCTTCGTCGTAGTTAATGCTGAGTGTTCCGTAGTTGTCCGATGTATAGGAGAATGAGCCTACTGGTCGTTGAGGCCAGCGTGCCACGCTCATGGCCTGTGCCATGGCTACGGCTACGCAGCCTACTACGGCTTGTCCGTTGGCGTCTTTCGGACAATATTTGTTGTATGCGCCTGTCTGGTTCCACTTCACCTTGATTAGTGGCTCCACTTTTTCTTCCGTAGCTCTCGTCTTGGCCTTGTCGGCAGTGCCCGTTTCCCAGCCTTCGGCCACGTCGAAGTTGAATCGTGCACGCTCTACTATCCTGCGGCTGAAACAGTTGACGACATTCTCAATTGCACTCGGCATGCCTTCAGCCACAAAGCGGCCGGTGTCGGAGAAGCCAATCAGCGGCTCCGTGTTGTCGTCGGCTGAAATGAGGGTCCAGCCTTCGGGGCTGAACGAAACTATATAGTAAGCCTTCTGTCCTTCGTACATCACCGGCGTTACGTCGGTCACATTCCACTCCGTCGAAGCGAAGCGGCTTTTCATTATTTCCTCCGCCTTTGTCTTGGCGGCTTCCGGAGTCACGTCCTTTGCCCATGCCGAAGTGATCATGGCAATGAGGACCAATAAGGATAGAGTACAGCGTTTAATCATAATTGTATAAGATAAAAGGATTATTCTGAGGTAATAATATTATATATAACAAAATAAAGGAGGTGAGGACAGACAAGCCGTCCTCATGCTCCTTTAACTTATGTATTGCAGCTTACTTGCTGATGGTCTTCAGCGAAGCCGGGTTCACTTTAACGCTTACGGCTTTTTTTGCATTAGTGGCAAAAGCCTTGGCACTGCGGGTCTTGGCAGCAGCAGAAGGTCTGTAGAACACAAGGTTCGACATCTTTTCAAACCAACCTAAAGCACTTTCATAGTTCTCGTCACAGGCTACGATGCCCATGTCGGTTGATGTAAGCGTGCCGTCAGGATTAATGGTGAACGGAATGGCATCCTTGCCGCTCTGACTGTAGGTAATGAGTCCGTAAGTTTGGTTTTTGCCTTCTACGGTACCCAACTCAAAATATGGATAAATGTAAACCATGCCCGAATTGAGGTCATAGTAGCCGATAATCTCTGAACCTTCAAGGTAGAAGTTCTTGATGATCAGTCGGCCCTCCAAATCTGCATCTTCCTCGATTGTTACGGTCAGCTCGTCGTCATACCACTCAGGCTCATCGTCGTAGGCAGAAGTGTATTTGTAGCTGAACGAACCGAGAATCATGTCCTTCGTAGCGGCGAAGTACTTCCACCACACGTCTTTGCTTGTGGTTTCGAAAGCCTCGTTGCCATTGCCGCAGATGTCAAACAGCACGTCGGCCTTCACCTTGATGGTGATGATGGCGCCTGGCTCGGCTGCCTCGGGCAGGTGGAATGTTACCTTGTTGCCGCTAACGCTCCAGTCAGTTGGGTCGAGGGCGATGGTGAGCGACTTCTTCTTTGTCGTATAAACTACAGAGATGTCACCGGCCTTTACTTCCTCGTCGTTGCGGAATACAGGCATGTCGAACTCCATTGTACCTTCGAAGGTCGTGTAGTCGCTGATGAGAGTTCCGGCTTCGGGACTGAGGTTGCTTGCCTTGATGGCCCATGACTTGTTGGTAAGGTGCAGCGCAACGCCTTGCAGTGCGCCTGTTGACCAGTTGAAGTCGCTGTTCATGGCAGGACAACCGTTGCCGAAGCTGTCAACGAATGCACCCTCTGGCCAAGAGAAGAACACGTAGGCGCCGGCCGGTACGTTCTGAACCTTAAACACAGCCTTGTTGTTGGCCACTGTAATGATGATGTCTTCCGAAGGCACTTCGATGGCCTTGAACTCCGGATCCCATTCGCGGTAGTACTTTGCGGTCACCTTGCCTGGCTGCAGCTGTACGCTTTCCGAGAATGTCACTGCTATTTCTTCACCCTCAACATCTTCAGGAACGTCGATGGCTACAGGAGCATTGCCGTCGGTAGTCTTCACAACGATAGTAGTCACCTTGCCTACCACGCCCTTGTCGCTGGCCGCAACGGCATAAACGACGTAGGAAGTGTTTGGCGAGCAGAGTGGTGCACCCTTTGCGTTGCGCATGTTGACAGTCACCGATGCGCTCTTGTCATACTTTGTGATGGCGCTGGCTATTGCGCCCGGAACGAGTGTCTTATACACCGATTCTGCACTGATGTCTTCAGCCGCGCTGCCCGGGGCGACTGCATAAGAATAATAGTTGGTGCCCTGAGCCGGATTGACTGTGAACGTGAACGTCGAGTCGGTTGTCGTGGTCAAATCTATGGCAACGGAAGGACCGTCACCATAGCTTTGAGTATGCTCATCGTCCCAGGTGGTACAGCTTGCCATGCCGAGAACGACTGCTAAACTAAATAATATCTTTTTCATATTTACTAATTCTGCTTTTACTGTTATTTACTTTTCTTCAGAACCACACCATTAGTGAACAGGTTGTACCAGCCGGCTGTCGATGTAGCAGCATCGTCGGTGTAAACCAACGAACCAAACCAGTAGTCAGGGAACGAGATGATGGCGTCGCCATCGTCGTCGGTGGTAATGACACCCACGATGAAGTCGTTGACATCCTCTTCGCCTTCTTCACCCTTGTAAGCCTCAAGCCAGATGTGAGGATAGCTCGACGAAACGGCAAGGGTCTGCTTTACAGGTATTCTGATTTCATCCTTAGCGTCGCTTACAGTGCCATAGATTGGGCTTGACGAAGAAGAACCGCCCAAAACGAAGTTGTAGATCCAAACCTTCGAAACGTCGGAGTCGTCCTTCGTAATCCTTATCTGCCATTCGCTCTCGCCGTTGAAGTAAGAGTTACCCTTTGCGTTGAATGTGCCGAGCATGAATGCCAATGGGTGCTCGTCGTCCTCTATGGTGACGCTCACCGTCTTGTCGGCGCCGAGCTTCACGCCCTGAGCGTTGACAAGGTTGATGGTGAAGCGCACGTCGCCGCCGTAAGTGTCGTTGTCGATGGCCTTTATCTTGATGGTCTGTGTTGGTGCGGCCTTTGTAAACTTCAGCGTCTTGCTGTCGTTGAGTATGGTGTAGTGCTTGCCCTCCACAGCAGGAGCCAAGGAGTCGGGCACAATCTCGAAGTCAACCGAGCCTTCAATGCCGTTGAGCGAAGTGAGCAGGACGTCTATTTCAGTGCCCTCGCTGTTTTCGGCAAACGAAACCGACGAAGACCTCAGGGCCACGAAAGCGTCGCTGTCGTTGAACTCCGGCAGGTCGTTGCTGCATGAAGAGAACGCCATGGCAGCCAGAGCAACAAGTCCAAATGTTATCTTATTCAATAATTTCATAATTGTTTCTTCTCTTAAAAATTAATAGCCGGGATTCTGTTTCATGTTCTCGTTGGCATCCATCTCACGCTTTGGTATCGGCATGGCCCACATGTAGCTTGGGAATGCAACGTCCTTGTTCTTCACCTCGTCGAAGTCGGTGCGGGTGAGCGAAGTGTTGGTGCGTGCATAGTCGTAGGCTATGTGGCCTTCGAATGCCAATTCCTTGCGGCGGTCGGTGAACACGCCGGCGCGTGTGGCTGCCGATGGAGTGGCGTTTCTCTTCGTAGCCAAGGCCTTGAGGTCGCTCTCGGCCGTTACGCCGCTGATTGAGGCTCCGTTGATGATGGCCTCGGCACGGTTGAGGTACATTTCCGAAAGGCGAAGGATGGGCACGTTGGTCTGACGTGGAGCACCGCCTTCCTTTCCATAGTACTTAAGGCAGAACCAGTCGTTGCCGTTCTGCTGGAACAGTGCCTGGCGCACGTCGCCGTCCTCATACAGGTTGTAGAGGTCGCTTGTGGCGCAGATGTCGGGGTTGCCGTCAAGCGAGGTCAGGTGAGAGAGGTGCTGCCAACCGGAGTTGTCCCAGTACTCGTTCTTCTGCGAGCCATACACCTCAAGTATTATCTCGCCGCCGGCGGGAGCCGTGGCTGCGCTGAACATCTTGGTGTAGTCGGCTGCGCCGGCCAGGTTGTACTTGCCGCTGTTGATTACCTTTGTGGCATAGTCGGCCGACTTCTGCCACTCTTCCATGTAGAGGTAAACGCGCGAGAGCAGAGCCTGAATGGCCGACTTCGACACTACGGCCGCCTTGTCGGTGGCGTCGCTGCGTGTGTAGCTGTCAGACATCAGCGTCTCGGCCTCGGTCAGGTCCTTCACCACCTGATTGTAAACGGCCTTCTTGCCGTTGCGGGCAGGCTTGGCGTTCTCAGTAACCAGCACGATGGGCACACCAAGGGTGTCGGCCTGGTAGTTGTAGGGCTGGCAATAGGTGATGGCCAGCTCGAAGTGGCACAATGCCCTTGCAAACAGAGCCTCAGCCTTGAGGTTGTTTACCTGCTGTGCCGTTACGTTGCCGCCCTCCTTGCCTTCAAGGTTGTTGATGACGTTGTTGGCGCGTGCTATTGTATAGTAGGCATAGCCCCACAGGCTTGACGTATAGCTCTCGTTGAAGTTCCACTGTGTCTCGTTGAGGAAGCGTCCTGAACCTGGCACCGATGTCGGGTTCTTTGCATTGCCGCAACGCATCTCCGACTGAATAATATACGAACCGTCATACCACGCGTCGCTCTGCAGCATGCCCAAGAGGGCTGCGCCGGCCATGTCGAGGTTGTTGAATTCGGCAAAGGTCAACTCATTACTTTGCTTTAGTGCAGGTTCTTCAGTCAGGAAGTCGCTGCACGACGAAAGCAAACCAGCCGACACAATGGCCAAACCTAATATTGTCTTTTTCATATTGATGTTCCTTTTATGTTGTGTATATAATATATATTATAAGGTGAGGTCCAAACCGAGAACGAAGGTCTTGGTCACAGGATAGATACCATATCCCATACCGTCAACGCCGCGCTCTGGATCCCAGAAGTTCACATTGTGGAATGTAAATACGTTAAGTCCGCTGGCATATACTCTCGCGCCGGCAATGCCAATCTTGTTCAGCAGGTTGCGGTCAACATTGTATGAGAGTGTAACGTCCTTGATGCGGAAGTAGCCGCCGTTTTCGAGGAAGCGGGTAGAAGAGAAGCTGTATGAGTTTGAAGAGTTGCCGGCCACTGGCTTAGGATTGCAGCCTGTGTCGCCCGGGTTCTTCCAGTAGTTGAGTGCGCTTGCCGACTGGTTCATCACCATTGTCGAGCCGTCGCCCTGCAGGTAGCGGTTCTCGATAATCATTATCTTGTTGCCGCCCTTGAACTCGCATACTACGCTCAGCGAGAGGTCCTTCCACGACAGTGTGGTGTTGACACCGCCGGTGTAGGTAGGCTCGGGGCTGCCGGCATTGATCCAGCGTGCCTTGTTGTAGTCGTTGCTCAGCGAGCCGTCCTCGGTCACCCAAAGGGCTTCGCCGTTCACTGGGTTTACGCCGTAGTACTCCTTCAGATAGTAAGTGAACATCTTCTCGCCTACGATGTGCTTCAGACGGCTGTCCACAGAGTATGAAATCATCTCGTCGTCGCCAAGGTCGAGCACCTTCGACTTGTTGTGGGCAATGTTGAAGCCAAGGTCCCAACGCCAGTCGTCGGTGTTGATGATGTTGGCGTCAAACTGGAACTCTACGCCGGTGTTGCGCATCGAACCTACGTTGGCCCAAGCAGTGTTGAAGCCCGATGTCGATGACTGTGCCTTCTGCAGAAGCATGTCGGTGGTCTTGCGGGTATAGAAGTCGATGCTGCCCGAGAAGCGCTTAAGGAAGTGGAAGTCGAGACCGAAGTTCCACGAGTTGTTCTTCTCCCAAGAAAGGTCGGGGTTGGCGGGAGTTGAAGGACGCAGACCGGTTACGCCGTTGTAGGTTGACTGTGTGTAGGTACCATACTGCATGTAGCGTGTGATGTTGTTGTTACCGTTCACACCGTAGCTTGCACGCAGCTTCAGCACCTGCAGCCACTCGTTGGTGCTCTCCATGAACTTCTCCTTGTTGATGTTCCAAGAGCCGCCCACCGACCAGAATGTACCCCAGCGCTTGTTCTCGCCGAACAGCGAGCTGCCGTCGGTACGTATTGAAGCCTGCAGGTAGTACTTGCCGTCGAAGTTGTAGTCGAGGATGCCGAACCACGACATCAATGTCTCGTCCTCTATGCTGTAGTCGATGTTGTTGGTTTCGTTACCCCAAACGTGGTAAGGAATCTGCGGATTGAGGTTCTTAGAGTACTGGAAGTTTGTTTCATACTCGTAGTGCTTTGCCTCCTGGCCAAGCAGTGCGCGCACGCTGTGCTTGCCGTAAACGTCCTGGAATGTGGCCGTGTTTGAAGTGGTGAGGTTGCGGCGGGTGGTCTGTGAAGTCTGAAGCACAGGATAGCCCGACTGGTTGTTGTGGGCCTCAAGAGCCCAGTAGCGGCGGCCATGCACAAGGTTGAACTCTACAGCGTTGGTGGTCTTGAAGGTCAGCTGCTTGATGGGCTGCCACTGCAGGTACATGCTGGCCTGAACGGCATACTTCTTCTGCCACTGGTCGTCGTATGCGGCTGTGGCGCGCGGGTTGGTGTTGCTGTTGTTTGGCAGGTTGGTGTTGAACATGCCGTCTTCAGTGTAAACCTGGTCCCATGGGCAGATGGTCATGCCGGCGAAGACAGGGTTGGAATAGTAGAGTTCACCCATTGGGGTGTCCTCGCCGTAGTTGTAGCTGAGGTTGATGCGCGTACCGGTCGAGAGATACTTGTTGATCTGGTGGTCGGCGTTGATACGGCCCTGCAGACGTTCGAAGCTGAATCCGTAGAACACACCCTCGTTCTTGTGGTAAGACAGCGAGCTGTAGTACTTCGTCTTTGAAGAGCCGCCTGAGAGTGTCAGCTCATACTCCTGCATCTTGCCAGTGCGTGTCACTACGTCCATCCAGTTGTAAAGAGGCTGCGACAGCATGGTCATTGGGCGGTAGCTGTTGACGGGGTTGGCAGGATTGTCGGGGTCGAGACCGGCGTTGACTATGGCCTGACGCTGGAAGCTGAGCAGCTCCTCAGCGTTCATCATGCGGAAGTTGTTGTCGTTGGCCAACTGCGAGATACCATATTTTACGCGTGCCGTGATGTTGCTCTTGCCCTCCTTACCGCTCTTGGTTGTGATGAGGATGACACCGTTGGCAGCGCGCGAACCATAGACAGAAGCGGCTGCGGCGTCCTTCAACACGGTGATGTTCTCGATGTCGCTTGGGTTGATGGCGGCCAGCATGCTGTTGGAGTTGGTGAGCTCGGCGTCGTCGCCGTTGATGATTGGAATACCGTCAACAACGTAGAGAGGCTCGTTGCCAGCATTGATTGAGCTGATACCGCGAATACGTATCTGCGAGGCGGCACCAGGCTGGCTTGAACTCTGGGTAACCTGCACGCCGGCGAGCTTACCCGAAAGCATCTTGTCGAATGAGGTAGCAGGAATGTCTGCAATGTCCTTTGCACCTACAGAAGTGATTGAACCGGTCTTGGCCTCGCGGCGCTGTGTACCGTAAGCCACAACGACGATTTCGTCGAGGTTCTTCGAATCATTTCTAAGGATGATTTTCATGTTACTACGGGCACTAACCTGAATAGGCTCCATGCCTACAAAACTGACCGAAAGCATCTTCTTTCCGTCAGGACACGAAATGCTGAACTTTCCGTTCGCGTCGGTCACAGTACCGATGTTCGTGCCGACAACTCTTACAGCAGCGCCAATGACCGGCTGTCCGTCCTCGTCAGAGATGACGGTACCTGTCACCTGCATCTGCGCCATGGCCATTCCTACACACAGGAACAGACATGCCAAAAGCATTTTGATTCTTTTTTCCATAAAATCTCTCTCTTTTTTAAACTAAAAATTTTAAAATTCGGTGCAAATTTATACCAAATTAATTTAATAACAAAATAAAATAGCCAATAAATTCACATTTAGGGTATAAAAATATCATATATTACTAAAAAACAACCAAAAAGCAACGCTTTTGGAGGTTTTGATGCTTATAAGTATCATTTTTACAATTATAGTCTGATTTGCCTGCTATTTTTATTTTGAAGAATACAAAAGACATTTAAAAGAAGACGATGGGAGAGGCTGAAATTTATAAATATTCATGTAATATTTCAAAATATCCTTTGGTAAAAATTAACTTCTGGCCTTTGAGCTCGACGATAATACTTTTGAATAAATGTATCTTTACTATGAACTGTTTGACATGATTTACGAGTCGGCCATGGCAAACCACCGCACCTATCTGCTCGACATAAAGGAAGGCATCGACAACGACGAGGCTGCTTTATATAATAAGGTGAACAGAATAAACTGTAATCTCAGCCGAAAGCTGAAGCAATGGTGGAAAAGGATAAACCACAGTGGGCAGAAACACTGAGTACATCGACAGCTACATACGTGAGATAGAGTCGGAGAAGAACATCTCGAACGCCTCAGACAAAGTGTTTGGCCGTCAGAAACGCTCTCAGGAAGAGGAGGAGCGGAAAACCATACTGAAGAATCCGAAAAAGATAATGGAGATGCAGAAGCAGATACTTGACCTACGACAAACTTGGGAAAAGTCAGGCACTGCCTTTGGGAAAAGTTGGGCATCACCTTGGAAGATTCCGTTCAAAGCTTTTGAACGGCCGTTCAAAGTACTTTGAACGTACATTCAAAATACTTTGAACGCACATTCAGAGTGCTTTGAACGGAAAACTTTTAGGGGGAGAGGTAAATATGTCAAAGGTAATAAGAGATTGATATTCCTTTACATTATACAAAAAGCCCGTTTCTTACAAAAAGTTTTTCAGTTTTTTAATGCCACAAATGTCATTTTTCATCTAATATATTAAGAATTAGAAGGTAATGGCAATGGCATTTTAGTGATATTAGTGGCATTTCTTGGCTGTTTTTTCCGGAAATGTTTGGTGATTTTGGTAGGATATTCATTATTACTAAAAACCGTCATAGCGATAATAATTTACAATATGTGTCATTTGCCGTAAACTATGCCTTAATGTCACTAACATCACATTAATGTCACTAACATCACATTAATGTCACTAATGTCACTAAAATGCCATTTTGCAACAACTTGGTTGTCAACGGTTTAAGACTAAAAGTGACATTAGTGGCATTTCTTTGTCGAAAAAAAATTATAGTAGGGATTAATAAGGGTCAGCCCCGATTGCCGAGGCTGCACCTTGTTCTTTAATCAGTAATTCATCCCGACAAGCCAAATCGGCAGTTTCTTTCCGATGGGATATTCCATATCGTCGGCAAGGATGTAGGAGTCGGGAATGTCGGCTATTTGGTCGAATGATTTCTTGTTGCCGCCAACCTCCAATGTTACCTTGCCGTCAATCTTGAAGTCGCCCTCGTCCTTGGAATACTCCACAGTATGGTTGACGCTCAGTTGGTTAACTACGAAACATTCCCTGACAGTGCCTATTACAAGGCGGCTTGAGAGGGCATAAAGCATATTGGTGTTGTGTATGAATATCTTGTCGGGCTTCTGCATCTTGGTCACCGACTTGTTGTCTGTGTATATAAGGTGTAGCAGTTCTGCCCGTTGCATTGCGCTGAGATAGTTCACCACCGTGTTCTTGTTTATTTCAAGGTATGAAGCGAGTTTTGAGATGTTCACCTCGTATGGAAGATTGTCGGCGAGAAAAAGCAGCATGGCTTTCAGCTTGCGAGTAAAAGCAGGATCCACTCCGCAGAACATCGTGATTTCCTGGTCGATGATAAAGTTTACCACATTCTCAAGCCTGCTGTAATACTCTGTCTCTATGCCATCATAGAATGGATAATACCCAACCCTCAGGTATTCCTCGAACATCTTCACGGGACGGCACTTGGCATTTACCTCCGCACAGATGTTGTCGGCATTGGCCAGAATCTCGTCAAGGGAATATTTGGGGATTTGTATTCCTTTATAGAAATGAAGATATTCCCTGAAAGACAGTCCCTCCATGGTATATGACAACACCCTGCGCGACAAGTCGGCATCAGCATTCAGAATCTGAATAAGCGACGAACCGGTGAAGGTAATCTTCAACTGCGGATATAGGTCGATTATTTCCTTTATCTCCACGCTCCATTTGGGGTATTTGTGCACTTCGTCGAGAAAGAGATGCTCACCTCCCATTTGTGCAAACCGCTCGGCGAGTTCCAATAGCGTGTGGGCAGTGAAATACATGCTGTCAACCACACAATACAGTGCCTTGCCCGCCGTTATGCCGTATGTCTGTCGAATATACTGGCGCATAAGCGTGGTCTTGCCAACTCCCCGCGAACCTTTAATGGCGACGAGTTGTCTTGACCAGTTGATATCGTTGATTATTTCCCTTATGATGTCCATCTTCACTTGGGAAATATACATTTTGTGCTTTCTGAATAATGATTCCATAACTATTCATTGTTGAGTGTTTATTTGGCTGCAAAATTATATAAAACAACCGAAAGTACCAAATATTACGGGTAAAAAGCTTACTGGGATAAGCGATTTTTAGCTAAAACCGCTTATCGGGATAAGCTTTTTTGAGGGTAAAGTACCTCCATCAACATTGTGTGCTTTGTTTTATAACAATAATTTATCATACAAAAGGTGCAGCCCCGATTGCCGAGGCTGCACCTTATTATAATTATGTTTATAGAAGTATTGCCTTTTTACCCACGTTAATATACAAATATTTTGTATTCCTTCACGTTGCCCGGCGCACCTTGTTCGGCACGTGGCAGATATTCAAGGGCTGAGATGGTTTGCTCGCTGCCGAGGTCGATGACGAGAAGGTGGGGGAAGTCGGTGCCTCGCTGGGTTTGCCAGTAGGTTGACTCCTGAAGGTCATACACCTTGTCGCCGGTGTGGTTGCCTATCTCGTTCTCGCTGTCGGCATACTTCACGGTCCATGGCTCGCGGCTGAGACGCTTGCCGTCGGCTCCCTGCACGTAGATTTCGGCAATGGCGGCTTGGTCGTTGGCATGAGTTGAGCGGCATTCGATGGCTACATATCGACCCTTGGCCTGACTGCCAAACTTGATGGTTTGCCAGCCGTTGCCCGAAGCCATTGAACCCTGTGCTATTGGAGTGGCGGAGTTAAGGTCGGGACGGTCGCCGGGGTTGTTGTGCTTGTTGCTCTTCTCAAGGTTGAGCTTGTCGAGTTCGGGCTTGTCCTGTCCGAAGCATACTGGCTCGGCGGCTGGGCCTACAACGTCGAGTACGATAATCTCGTTGGCACCCTTCTTGAGCCAGCAGCCGGGTACATAGAGCGTCTGCTGAGGACCAATGTTCCAGAAGCGGCCGATGGCGTGGCCGTTTACATACACCTGCCCCTTGCCGAAGGCTTCCATATTAATAAAGGTGTCGCCCGGCTTCTTGAGGTTGAAGGTGCCGCGATAGTATCCGGCCTTGGTGGCAAGAGGCGTGAGCAGGGCAATGGGGTTGGCAACGCGTGGCTGGAAGGCCTGTTGAGCCGTGGCATAGTCGTCGGGCAGGGTGGCTATGGTCCAATTCTTGAGGTCGATGGTCATCTCGTGGCCGTCAATCTCTGTGCTCAGTGTAACTCGCTCGGTGATGCCCTTGAAGTCCTTTATGGCGCGTCCGAAGTTGATACGTCCCATTGCCTCGATGAGAATGGTGAGTCGTGCGCCTTTGTCAACTTTAGGCAGCATGATGCTCTTCTCGTTCTTCACGCGGTCGATTTTGCCGATGTATTGTCCGTTGATGAACACCTGCGCAAAGTCGTGTGCGTCGTTCACGGTGAGCAGGGCGGCAGGCATGGCGGGCAGTGTGGTCTCGTATATCATTGAACCCCATCCCATGTCGAGTTCCTCCATGGTCTTTACGTCGTGGCTGCTGATGGGCTTGCCAAGACCGCTGGACAGTGGCGCGTATTCGGTGAGCGAGAATCGTGGTATGCTGATGATGCCCATGGGCGCCTTAGGCACGGCGGCCAGTTTCTTTCCGTCGTTGTATTTCTCCATGGTTTTGCGCAGTGTCCAGTATTTCTCGGTGGGCAGACCCCACTCGTTGATGGGTGCGTCGTAGTCGTAGCTGGTGACGTCGGGGGCGAATCCGGGGCTGTTGGCGCCCGCCCAGTGGCCAAACGAAGTGCCTCCGTGGGTCATGTAGAGCGAGAAGCTGATGCCCTTTGAGAGCATTTCGTCGATGCCGGCCACCATGTCGTCGGCGGGACGGGTTTCGTGGCGCGCTCCCCACTTGTCGAACCATCCGCTCCAAAACTCAGAGCACATGAGAGGTGCGTCGGGGCGCAGCTCCTTGAGGCGGCGGAACTGGTTGTCGATGTTGGCACCGGTGCCGAAGTTCATTGTCCAGGTGAGGTCGTCGAGTCCGTTGTTGGTGAAGTTGCTCGACCAGTCGCATTGGAAAAGTGCCACCTTGTCGAATCCCGACTGGCGCACGATGTCGCGTATCTCAGACACGTATGGCTTGTCGATGCCGTAGGAGCCGTATTCGTTCTCCACCTGCACCATTATTATTGGGCCGCCGTTTTCTATGGTGAGCGAGCCGAGCTGCTTGCCTACTTCCTTTTCAAACAGTCGTACGCGTTCCATGAAGTAAGGGTCGCGCTCGCGCAGCTTGATGTCCTTCTTCTTCAGCAGCCACCAAGGCAGTCCGCCCATTTCCCATTCTGCGCAAACGTAAGGTCCTGGGCGTACGATGACGTACATGCCGTTTTTCTGCGCCAGTCGGCAAAACTCAGCCACGTCGTTCTGTCCTGTGAAGTCGTATTCGCCTTCACGCTGTTCGTGTATGTTCCAGAAGACGTAAAGGCAGAGTGTGTTCATGCCGAGAGCCTTGCACATTTTGATGCGGTGTTCCCAGTAGGGACGTGGAATGCGTGGATAGTGTACCTCTGCGGCTTTAACGACAAACGGCTTGCCGTCGAGCATGAATGAGCCTTTGCCTACAACGAAGTCGTGTGTGGCTTCGGCGGCTTGTATTGGAGCCGAAGCTGTGGCCAGCATTGTAGCCAGACAAATTGTCTTAAAGATGTGCTTCATATTATTGTTAATTTTGGGTTTTTGAGTTCATTGGTGCAAAATTACTAATTAATTCCTGCATTCATGGTGCATAAATCGTTAATCTTAGTCAATTATTCGTTATTTTGACCGTTCGGGCGTCATGAATGCGGCTTTTGGAGTCATTGCGTGAGCAGGCTGACGTAGGTTTGCAAGGCTTGCCTCATCTCGCTCAGACAGATGTATTCGTCGGCTGTATGGGAGCGTGACGACTGGCCGGGGCCGAGTTTCATGGAGGGCCAAGGCATGAGGGCTTGGTCGCTGAGCGTGGGCGAGCCGAAGGGCGTCATGCCCATTGCCACACACGACTGCACGAGTGGATGGTGGGCAGGAATCATCGACGACTTGAGGTGGAACGAGCGGGCCTTGAGCTCGCTTTTCAGATGGCTTTGGAGGAAGGCGAAGATGTCTTCGTTGGCATGGTGCTCGTTTGAGCGTATGTCGATGGTGAAGCGGCATGTGTCGGGTATGACGTTGTGCTGAGTGCCCGCGCTGATGATGGTGACGGTCATTTTGGTGTCGCCCAGCAGCGAACTCGTTTCAGGAAACTTGTAGTTGCGAATCCATGCTATGTCGTCCATCGCAATGTAGAGGGCGTTGATGCCCTCGTTGCGTGCGGCGTGGCCCGACTGTCCGTGTGCCACGGCATCAACCACCATAAGTCCCCTTTCGGCAATGGCAGGCTGCATGCCGGTTGGCTCGCCCACTATTGCCAAGTCGATGTGGGGCAGCAGGGGCAGGGCACGCCTGATGCCGTTGGCTCCCGACACTTCCTCTTCGGCTGAGGCCAGAAAGACGAGGTTGTAGCGCAACGGCATGGAACTGAGCATCCGGAATGCTTGTAGCAACGTGACAAGGCCTCCGCCGCAGTCGTTGCTGCCAAGGCCATAGAGGCGGTCGCCCTCAAGGGTGGGTGAGTAGGGGTCGCGCGTCCAGGTGGCGGCAGGAGCCACCGTGTCGATGTGCGCGTTGAGCAGCAGCGTGGGCTTTGAGGGGTCGAAATGTTCGGCTGTGCTCCATATGTTGTTGGCTTCGCGCGTTGTGCCGAGGCCATGACTTTTCATGAATAGTTCGAGCTTGTCGGCCGCCGCGTCCTCCTTGCGGCTGACGGAAGGAGTGGCTATGAGAGTCTTGAGCAGCTCGGCGGCTTCAAGGGTCATGGTGTCGATGGTGTTGATGTCTATACTTGCCATAATGTGTGATATTATATGTTTTGGAATGCAAAAGTAGGAAAAATAGTGGAGAAAACGTAATTTTTCGGTCATTTTCTTTGTGGTTTTCCATAATTAATGTACTTTTGCAAAAGATAATAAATTAAAAAAGTCATGCAGACAAACAGTCATCTTTCGGTTTTGGTACACGACCAGGCCAAAATATACGGCGACCGCGAAGCCTTGGTTTATCAGGATTTCGGCGGTAGTGAATGGAAGTCTTTGTCGTGGCGGGAGTTTTCTGCCACGGTGAGTGTTGTGTCCAATGCTTTGTTGAACCTTGGAGTCAAGGTGCAGGAAAATGTAGGAATATTCTCGCAGAACAGCGTGCAGTATCTGTTCAGCGACTTTGGCGCTTGGGGAATACGTGCAGTGACCATTCCGTTCTATGCCACGAGCAGCGAGCAGCAAATACAATTCATGATAAACGACGCCAAGGTGCGCTTCTTGTTTGTTGGCGAGCAGGAGCAGTACGACAAGGCCCACCGTGTGTCGGCACTGTGTCCTACGCTTGAGCGGATAATAGTGTTTGACCGCAACGTCAGCTTCAGCCTGCAGGACCACAACGCAATATACTTCGACGACTTCTTGAAGCTGGGTGAGGGATGCCCGAGGCAAACCGAGCTGGAGCAGCTGTACGTCGAGGCCAACTTTGACGACCTCGCAAACATACTATATACCAGCGGCACCACGGGCGACAGCAAGGGCGTGATGCTGTCACACCTGCAGTATCATGCGGCACTGGAGGCCAACGGCAAGTGTGTGAACATAAACGACACCGACCGCGTGCTCAACTTCCTGCCATACGCACACATATTTGAAAAGGGATGGACGCTGCTGAGCCTTTCGGTGGGTGCCACGCTGATAGTGAACACCAACCCGAGAAACGTGCAGCAGTCGATGCGTGAGACCAATCCCACGAGCATGTCGTCGGTGCCACGATTCTGGGAGAAGGTATATACGGGCGTGTTTGAAAAGATTGACAAGGCCAGCAGCGTGCAGAGGCGAATATTCAAAAACGCGCTGGCCATTGGCCGCAAGCACAATATCGAATACTTGAGCCGAGGCAAGCGTCCGCCGCTGCCCTTGCACCTGAAGTATGAGATAATCAACAAGACGCTGTTCAGCCAAGTGCGCAAGCAGCTTGGACTGCTCAATCCGAACATCTTCCCGACGGCAGGAGCGGCAATATCGGCCAGGGTGGAGGAGTTTGTCCACTCGATAGGCATCAACATGATTTCGGGCTACGGACTGACTGAGAGCCTCGCCACCGTTACATGCGACCGCTTGGGCGAGCCATATACCGTAGGGTCGGTGGGACGAGTGATAGAAGGCCTCGACCTGAAGATTAGCGAGGAAGGCGAGGTGCTGCTGAAGGGCCCAACCATATTCAAGGGCTACTACAACCGTGAAGACCTGACGGCGGCGGCATTCACTGACGACGGATACTTCAAGACCGGCGACGCGGGATACGTGAAAGACGGCGAGCTGTTTTTGACGGAGAGAATAAAAGACCTGTTCAAGACTTCCAATGGCAAGTACATTGCCCCGCAGATGATAGAGTCGCGCATATTGGTTGACAAATACATCGACCAAATAGCCATAGTGGCCGACGAGCGCAAGTTTGTGTCGGCACTGATAATACCCGAATACCGACTGCTGGAAGAGTATGCCAAGGCCAACGGTATAGACTATGAAAACTATGAAGACCTGTGTGCCAACAAGCAAATAAACGAAATGATAAGGGAGCGCATCGACACACTGCAGCAACAGCTGGCACACTATGAGCAGATAAAGAGGTTCACCCTGCTGCCTCGCCATTTCACCATGGAAAACGGCGAACTGACCAACACGCTGAAGTTGAAGCGAAAGGTGGTGAACGAGAACTATAAGGATGTGATTGACAAAATGTACGAGGAGTAGTCGGTGGGTGTTGGCCCGACACGACTGCCGATAACAATATTGAAAGAATAAGTATGATTACTCAAGAACAACTGAAGGACGTCGTTGAGCGCACTGAATCGCTGCATCGATATCTTGAAATAGACAAGAAGAAAATAGAATATGAAGAGGAAGACCTGCGAACGCAGGCTCCCGACTTTTGGGACGACCCAAAGAGGGCCGAAGAACAGATGAAGAAGGTGAAGGCCATAAAGAAATGGCTTGACGGATATGCCGAAGTGAAGACTCTTGCCGACGAGCTGCAACTGGCCTTTGACTTCTACAAAGACGAGATGGTGACCGAAGAGGAGGTGGACGAAGATTACACTAAGGCCGTGAAGGCCATTGAAGACCTCGAACTGATGAACATGTTGCGCCAGAAGGAAGACCCCATGGACTGCGTGCTGAAGATTAACAGTGGAGCCGGAGGAACAGAAAGCCAAGACTGGGCGCAAATGCTCATGAGAATGTATCAGCGATGGGCTGAGGCGCATGGCCACAAGGTGACCATAAGCAACCTCCAGGACGGCGACGAGGCCGGCATAAAGAGCGTAACCATGGAGATAGAAGGCGGCGACTATGCCTACGGATATCTGAAGAGCGAGAACGGAGTGCACCGCTTGGTGCGAGTGTCGCCGTTCAACGCACAGGGCAAGCGCATGACAAGTTTCGCCAGCGTGTTTGTGTCGCCATTGGTTGACGACACCATCGAGGTGTATGTCGATCCGTCGAAGGTGAGCTGGGACTTGTTCAGAAGCGGCGGAGCCGGAGGACAGAATGTGAACAAGGTGGAAACAGGCGTTCGCCTGCGCTACCAGTATGTCGATCCCGACACTGGCGAGGAAGAGGAGATACTGATTGAAAACACCGAAAGCCGCAAGCAGCTGGAAAACCGCAACAACGCCATGCGCCTGCTGAAATCGCAACTCTACGACCGCGCCATGAAAAAGCGCCTTGAGGCACAGGCGAAGATAGAAGCCGGGAAGAAAAAGATAGAGTGGGGAAGCCAGATACGAAGCTATGTGTTTGACGACCGCCGTGTGAAAGACCATCGAACAAACTATCAGACGACCGATGTGGATGGAGTGATGGACGGAAAAATCGATGGCTTCATCAAGGCATATCTTATGGAATTCCCCGTGAATGAGGAGGAGTAGATTTAGGAGTTAACTCCTTAACTCCCCACCCCAAAGTATATATATTACAATCTTAAAACTTAAATAATTATGAGCAAAAAAGGTCAGGCACGCCGTGCTGCCTATGAAGCGCGACAGGAGAAAGAAGGAAAGAAAGTAGTCAACTGGATTTTTGCGGTGCTTGTGGTTCTCGCCCTTTGTTTCATCGCCTATTCAGTAATAATAGCTATGTAAGAATGAGCGGACTGGAGATAGAACGCAAGTTTCTTGTGGTTGACGACTCATACAAGTCGATGGCCACATCTTCCGTACTTCTTAAGCAAGGCTACATCTGTAGCGACCGCGGACGCACTGTAAGGGTGCGTACCAGCGGCCGCTGTGGTTTTCTGACCATCAAGGGACCATCGCTTGACGGCGGGTTGAGCCGTTATGAGTTTGAAAAGGAAATAAGCATAGATGAGGCCGAACAGCTGTTCCAGCTGTGTGAGGAAGGCGTGATAGTCAAGCACCGGCACATCGTCCCTGTGGGAAGCCACAATTATGAGGTGGACGAGTTTCACGGCGAAAACGAAGGACTCGTTGTGGCTGAGGTGGAACTCGGAGCCGTTGACGAGGATTTCGACAAGCCGTCCTTCCTCGGCGAGGAAGTGACGGGCGACAGGCGCTACTACAATTCCATGCTCATAAAGAGGCCGTTCAGCACTTGGGATTAGCATACTACATGCGGCCTTGGTGTCGTGCCAGCGCATAGCCTGCCAGTGCGGCCAAGGCAACGCCAATGGCGTTAGCCAGAAGGTCGAGCCAGTCGCCGCTTCGGCGTCCGCCAGTGCAGTATTCCTGCAGCAGTTCGATGATGCCGCTCATGACGATAGGCAAGGCAAAGGCGAAAACCGCCGTCCGGCACTTGTCGATTTTCTTGTGCCTGTAGAAGTATTCCAGCCATATCATTCCGCAGGTAAGGCCGTACATTGCAATGTGAACCCACTTGTCGATGAACGGCACTTCGGCCATGTCGGTCTTTGGCGGGGTGAAGAACGACAAATACCATATCAACAAAACACAAGCTGTGGAAAACGGGTATTTCCTGACGTCGATTATTAAAAATCTTACAAATTGACTCCTCTTTTGCATATTATTTCAAAATTTGAGTGCAAAATTAAGAATTTCTTTATACTTTTGCAAGCAAATTGAAGAATATTTTGATATGTCACAACTTGAGAGAGCCAACTTTGGCAGTAAATTGGGTATTATCTTGGCTACGGCAGGTTCGGCCGTGGGGCTTGGAAACGTGTGGCGTTTCCCATATATGGCAGGTGAGAATGGTGGAGCCGTTTTCATCATTCTTTACATTATATGCGTGTTGATGCTTGGGCTTCCTTGCATGATCAGCGAGTTTATCATTGGACGACATGCCCAGTCAAACACGGCGAGGGCGTATAGGACAATGTCCAACGGACGGCCTTGGATGGTCATAGGCTACCTGAGCGTGCTCACGGGTTTTCTCATCACGGGCTATTATGCCGTGGTGTCGGGTTGGTGCCTGCAGTACATCTACGCCTCGCTCGTAGGCCATTTGCAGGGCGACCCTGCTTACATAAAGCAATATTTCGTCAATTTCTCCACCGATACCTATAAGCCCATTTTGTGGACTTTAGTGATACTCGGACTTACCCATCTCGTCATTCGCCACGGAGTAAGGGACGGCATTGAAAGGGCTTCGAAGATGCTTATGCCAACACTGTTCATACTGCTGTTGGTGATAGTGGTCAGCTCTTGCATGTTGCCTAATGCGTGGGCAGGAATAGAGTTTCTGTTCAAGCCAGACCTTGCCAAACTGACGCCCGACGTGTTTCTTGGTGCCCTCGGACAGTCGTTCTATTCGTTGAGCATAGGCATGGGCTGCATCTGCACTTTCGCTTCCTACTATTCCAAACAGACCAATCTCGGAGCAACAGCCGTACAGATAGGTGTGATAGACTCCATCGTTGCAATACTTGCCGGACTGATGATTTTCCCGGCAGCGTTCAGCGTAGGCGTGAGTCCCGATTCGGGCCCTTCACTTATTTTCATCACTCTGCCCAACGTGTTCCAACAGGCATTTTCGTCGTTGCCTGTAGTGGGCTATGTCATAGCACTCATGTTTTATGCATTGCTGTCGCTTGCCGCACTTACGTCGCTCATTTCGCTTCATGAGGTAAGCACGGCGTTCTTCCAGGAAGAACTCCATGTGACGCGCAACATGGCAGCGCTTATAGTGACGGTGTCGTGCTGTGTGATGGGAGCCTTTTGCTCGTTGTCGCTTGGTGGCGTTGAGCATCTGTCGTTCCTCGGACAGACACTGTTCGACATTTTCGATTTCGTCACGGGGCAAGTGTTCTTGCCTGTCTGCGGATTCCTCACTTGCCTTTTCGTAGGCTGGTACATTCCCCATAAGGTTGTGCGCGACGAGTTTACCAACTGGGGGACACTGCGTGGCCGCATGTTCCACGTATATCTCTTCTTTGTACGCTATGTGTGTCCACTGTTCATACTGTTGATATTCATGCACCAATTTGGATTAATATAATGGTTGACGAGTTGTTGGTAATGTCTTAACTCCTTAACTTCTTAACTCCCTAAAAATAAAAAACTATGCGCGACAGCTTTGGTTCGAAAATAGGCTTGATATTGGCCACGGCAGGTTCGGCCGTAGGTCTTGGCAATGTTTGGCGTTTTCCGTTCATGACAGGTCAGAATGGTGGTGCCGCTTTTATCGTAATCTACATTTTCTTCATCATGCTGCTTGGCATTCCAGGCATGATATGCGAGTTTATCATTGGCCGCCATGCCGCATCAAATGCCGCCCGTGCCTACGACCGCCTGTCGCAGGGGCGGCCGTGGAAACATGTCGGTGTGTTGGGAATAGTCACTTCCACCATCATTCTTGGCTTCTATTCGGTCGTGGCCGGTTGGTGTCTTCAATATCTATATGCATCCTTTGTAGGCGACATACTTGGCGATGCCGACTATGTGTCTAACTATTTCGTTTCGTTCTCGTCCAGTGTATGGCGTCCTGTTGTTTGGGGCGTAGGTTTTGTGCTGCTCACACATCTCGTGGTGGTGAGGGGAGTGCGTGAAGGCATTGAAAAGTTTTCCAAGATGATGATGCCCACGCTGTTCATTCTTCTTCTGATATTGGTAGTTGCCTCGTGCCTGTTGCCGGGTGCCATGTCGGGTGTAGAGTTCCTGTTGAAGCCCGATTTCAGCAAGGTTGACAGCCACGTCGTTCTTGCAGCCCTCGGTCAGGCCTTCTTCTCGCTCAGTCTCGGCACGGCCTGCCTTTGCACTTATGCCTCTTATTTCAGCCGCAAGACAAATCTCGTGCGCTCTTCGGTTCAGATAGCGGTTATAGATACCCTCGTCGCCATTCTTGCAGGCTTGATGATTTTCCCCGCCGCCTTCAGTGTTGGCATCAATCCCGACTCAGGCCCCTCGCTCATATTCATCACCCTTCCCAACGTGTTCCAGCAGGCTTTTGCTGTCATGCCAACCATTGGATATGTCACGTCTATCATCTTCTACGCCCTGCTCTCTTTAGCAGCCCTGACTTCCACCATATCCATGCATGAGATAGGTACGGCTTTCTTCCACGAAGAGATGAGCAAACCTCGTGGCACTGCCGCATGGGTGATTACGGGCATTGCCTCGCTTATCTGCATCGTAAGTTCGTTGTCGGTGGGCGCCGTTACTGAACTGCAGCTGTTTGGCATGAACATCATGGACTGCTTCGACAAACTTACTGCACAGATAATGCTGCCCTTAGGTGGCTTCCTGACATGCTGTTATATCGGCTGGTTTGCTCCGCGTCAGATTATTTACGAAGAGTTCACCAACGACTCTACCGTCAACCGCTCGCTGTTTAAGGTATTTTTGTTGCTGGTGCGCTATGTCTGCCCCATATTCATCTTGTTGATATTCCTCGACCAGCTTGGATTGCTCTGATACATCTGCCTATGGCTAAGCGACTGTTCTACACTCGAAGCGACCGCCGTACGATACTCGTACTGGCGTTGCTCATCGTGGGCGTTTCGGTTATGGTGTTGCTGCTAAGAACCGGAGGCAAAGCCGCCGACATGATGGAAGGCCAGACGATGGCGGCGGATAGTGTGAAAGGCAAGACGCATATCGTCAGACGGCATGACGACCATCAGCTACATGCCGCAACAGCCACAGCCGCCCTTTTTGCCTTCGATCCCAATACAGCTGACAGCACAGCATTGCTGAAGTTGGGACTAAGCAAGTGGCAGGTGGCGAACATCTACAAATACCGCAGCAGAGGAGGAGTGTTCCGAAAGCCGTCAGACTTTGCACGCCTTTACGGCCTTACGGTGCATGATTATAAACGCCTTGCACCTTATATCCGTATTTCTCCCGACTTCACCACGCCTGCCTCGGCCTTGTTTGCCGACGAACCCAAGGAACAGCAACCACAAGTTGTCAAGGCGCACAAGATAGGCCAGGGAGAACACATCGACCTGAACGTGACTGATACTGCAGAACTGAAGCGTGTTCCCGGCATTGGCAATTATTTTGCAGCCAAGATAGTCCAGTATGGCAAGCGGCTTGGAGGCTACGTAAGCATCGACCAATTGGACGAGATAGAAGATTTTCCAAAAGACTCGAAGCAGTATTTCGCTTTACAGGCGACTTCGCCGCAGAAGCTCAACGTCAACAAGCTGTCGCTTCAGCAGCTGCGTCGTCATCCTTATCTCAACTACTATCAAGCCCGTGCCATTGTTGACTATCGTCGCCTCAATGGTATGATAAAGTCCATTGATGTACTCTTGTTGAGTCCCGACTTTACCGAGCGCGACATACAACGCCTCTTGCCCTACGTTGAATATTGAGAGGCATGTGTATAAAACAAAAAATCCTGTAAGTAGAGTAACTTACAGGAACTTGTGTTTTGCGCTTCAGGATGGGCTTGAACC
>JAQXRI010000122.1 GCA_029218445.1 Prevotellaceae bacterium
AGGCGACCATAGCAAGGTGGATTATACGCTCAAATATCAGACCACCGACGAACTGAAGGAGTTGATTGACAGGGAGAAAACACACCTTGTGGTTATTGTCAACACGAAAGATGGTCCAACAGCCAACGCCTTGAAGATTCCTGTAAAGGTAAACTCTACTGGAATCAGCGGCACGCAAGCGGACAAGGTGAAGGTGACGAAGACCTACACCATCGACGGACGTGAGACAAACGGAACGGTGAAGGGCATCAACATAGTAAAGATGTCTGACGGTACGGTGAGAAAAGTGATGGTGAAATAAGCGTGAACCTAAAACTTATAAACTTATGGTAAAGATTAAAACAAGAAACATAGTAATAGTGATGCTTATGACATTGCTGTTGCTGCCAGTGGAAATGCTGATGGCTGCAACTCGCAGTGTTGAACAGGCAAGACAACTTGCGCTGAGGCAGATGACAAAGAAAGGTGGCGACCGGGCAAAAGGCATCGGAAAGGCAGAGTTGAAGCTGGTTTATACCCAGAACGATACAAAGGCTGAGCCATGCTACTATGTGTTCGCCACAAAGCCGACCGAGGGTTTTACCATTGTGTCGGGCGACGACCGTTTCCCTGAGATAATTGGCTACACCACGAATGGCGACTTCGACTTCAAGAAGATGCCTCCAGCATTGAAAAAGATGCTTGAGGACTACAAGATCTTCGCTGCCACGGCAACCGACGAGCAGATAGAGGAAATAAGGAACGTGCAGGCTGAAATGTCCGGACGTGCCACCATTGAGCCTATGATAAAGACAAAGTGGGACCAGCCATATCCCTACAACATCTATTGCCCATATATGGACAATGGGCAACAGACGATAACGGGCTGCGTGGCAACGGCGATTTCACAGATTCTCTACTATCACAGATGTCCAGAAAAACTGCTTGCAGACATACCTTCATATACCACATGGAGCTACAGAATAACAATGCCTGAAATAAAGGCTGGCGAGAAATACGACTGGGACAACATGTGCCTTACATACACAGGCGACGAGACAGACGCACAGAAGGAAGCCGTGGCACGACTGATGCTCCACGCCGGCTGTGCCGTGGAGATGGACTATGGACCTGAGTCGGGTGCCATTCCAAATCCGGAAAGGCTTGCAGAGTGCTTTGGTCTCGACAAGGACTACATTAAAATGATTTACCGTTTAAACTATAATCTGAAGGACTGGTCAGAAATCGTTTACAACGAGCTTGCCGATAAGCGTCCCGTGCTTTACGAGGGCTTTACGCCATATTGGGCAGGTCACTGCTTCATAGTTGATGGCTACGAGGACGGATTGTATAGCATCAACTGGGGCTGGAGTGGCAACAGCGACGGACTGTTCGCGCTTACAGGACTGCTGGACTATACTGCCGATGCGAGAATGACGGTAGGCATGTGTCCCGACAACGGCAAGGCAGACACAAACGGTAATCCAAATCTCAGTTTGTTTACGCTTGAAAGTTTTCCAATTGACGGAATTCGGAATCTAAGGTATGAGGGAGGTAAACTTAAAGCAACTGTAGGTATGCAGTTGACAAATCATCATGATTACCCCAATGAGGTAAAGATTGCAGTAGCCTATAGAGACGAGAGCAATAATATTCATAAGGTTTCTGAAACTATTACAGCCTCACTGGATAATCGGCAAGGAAAAGTATTTGATCTTGACTTGTCGTTTGATGCTGAGGATGGCAAGATGTACAGGTTGTTTGCCATTGAGAACAAGGATGGTGAGAAGTGGATTGTTTGCGAGAATGGCTATGGGCTTGAACTGCCAGTAGTGAATATCGCTAATGGACAACCTTCGACCGTAGATTTCAAAGAATATCTTTCCGCCACTGCGAAAATCCATGGTATGGCGACAGGAAAAGTTGGTGACTATAACGACGTGCTTATAACCCTCAGCAACAGTGCGTCGATAGGTTATGAGGGAGCTTTGGAATTCTATTTGGATAATGGTTCATCGGGAAAACAGTTCCTTAACAGCATAATATGTGATGTGCCGGCAAATGGTAAAACGAGGATGACGGTAAATTTCTGTCCGCCAAATGCGGGAGAATACACCATCTTAGTAGGAAAAAACGAAAGCGAGATAATCAGCAAGGCAACGGTAACGTTTTCTGAAGATGAAGACGGAGCAGTGGTGGAAAACCAAGGCTCGCCTACCGAAGGTTGGCTTTGGGGTTACTATCGTGGCAACTCAATGGACGACATCAGGGAAATAGTCGGCGATGGAGGAGCAGGAACCTATAGTGCTATGAGTTTTGTACCTATGGATGTTCTCAAAAACGCTAAGGTGAAAGGTATAAGGCTCGCCTGCACTGACGATATGGGTGACGTGACATTCTGGATAAGACAAGTATTTGAAGGCGAAAACCTTGCTTCAAAGACTATAAAGAGCGAGGACGGAAAATTCGTTGAGGCTATTTTCGACCAACCTTATGTTGTGCCAAGTAGTGGCAATTTTGGTATGTGGGTAGAAGGACAGCAAATGCTTTGTGTTGGCTATACATTCACGTCAAAATCTGCTCCCGTATTCCCTGTTGCAGGAAAATGCATCAATAGTTGGGGAATCGCTTATACGAATCAATATGGAGAAATGTGGTGGCGAAGAACCAAAGGAGGTGACCATGCCATACAACTGATATTGGACAAGGAATTGCCTGAGACAGGGGCATTGGCTGAATGGAATGACAATAATGTGGTGGTAAAGGCAGGCGCAAATGGCAAGGCAACACTGACTTTGGCAAACAATAGCCAATCGAAGCTGACTGACATTGACTACACTGTTGACACCGGAACATCAACCCATAGTGGACACATCGCGCTTGAGAAACCTCTTCCTGCCGGCATTGACGTTAAGGGAACGGTTGAGGTTCCATTCAAGGCATCTTCTACGATAGCCATGAATACGTTTGCCGATTTCAAAATCACAAAGATAAACGGCAAGGACTACAGCAACAGCAAGTCGGCACGCCTCAACACCATAACCTGCTCTAAAGAAGGAACACGCCGAACCTTGGTGGAGGAATACACAGGAACTGGCTGTGCCTTCTGTCCACGTGGAATAGCAGCAATGGAGGCTCTGACAAAACAGGTTGGTGAAAAGGCTGTTGTCTTAGGAATCCACCAGTTTAATAACGACGATCCAATGTATATAGATTATGTGTATTATTACAACAGCAATTGTAATTCGTTCCCAAGTGTGATTGCGGATAGGACAAGTTTTCAAGACCCTGCTTCCGTTTTTGACACTTTCGATGGTATAAACTCCAAGCCAACGTATGCAGATGTGGAAGTGTCGGGCTATTGGAATGAGGACGGAACGGCTGTTGAGGCTTATGCCGATATCACTCCACTGACCAACAACGTGAACGTAAAGGTTGCGTTCGTGTTGAAAGCCGACGGACTGACAGGACCAGAGGGAGAGTGGGCACAGTCGAATGCTTACGCATGGGACAATCCTGAGATCTATGAGTCATTTCCTTTCTATGAGGAATTTAAGAAGTTCATGCAGGGTGGAGAGTATGGAGAAATGTCGCCAATAGAAGGCTTTGTGCATGACAATGCCGTGATTTCCTCGACATATAAGGACTTCTATACCGAGGTGCCGGCATTGACAAACCTCTCGGATGGAAAGACTACACGCTGCAGCTTCACCATTCCTCTCAACGCTAAGGAGATTCTTAAGCGAGCCATAATACCAGAGAAAGTCTCTGTGGTTGCTATCGTTACCGACACTGACAACGATGAAAAATATGTAATCAACGCAGCAGAAGCCTTGGTTAAGCCTTACACCACCGGCATCAGCGGCACGCAAGCTGACAAGGTGAAGGTGATGAAGTCCTACACCATCGACGGACGTGAGACAAACGGCACGGTGAAGGGCATCAACATTGTAAAGATGTCTGACGGAACGGTCAAGAAAGTAATGGTGAAATAATACAGGAAACGATATGAACAGAATAATAAGGACTCTTTTGGTAGTGGCTATCGCTTTGATAGCCGCTACCGCCGAAGCTCAACTCCCATCGGTATTGCTCAAGAACACTGAGGGAAAGACTATCGACACGGCAGAGCTGAACAACGATGGAAAACCTTTCGTCATCAGTTTCTTCGCCACATGGTGCAAGCCTTGCAACCGCGAGTTGAAAGCCATCAGCGAACAGTATGCCGACTGGCAGGACGAGACTGGAATGAAGGTGGTGGCAATATCCATCGACCAGGCACAGAACATCAACAAGGTGAAGCCTATGGTGGATGCCGAAGGTTGGGAATACGAGGTGTTGCTCGACCCTAACAGCGACTTCCGACGCGCACTCGGCATACAGATGATTCCCCATGTGCTGATAATCGACGGCAAGGGAAAGATTGTGGAGTCGAGAAGCGGATATACTGAGGGCGCAGAGAACCACATCATTGAGAAGATTAGGGAAATACTGAAAAAGCAAGAAAGTGAAGATTTTTAGGAAGACAATAGCATTGGCGGCGTTGGCTGCCTCGGTCTCCGTGACATTCGCCCAAGACTCCGACGGCGGAATAAAGCTGCACGGAAGCATACAGAGCGACATCCTGTTGCCGGAGAAGGACGAGGCGATAGGTACAGGCGACTACAGCGAATGGGCGCTGACTAACACCTATGCCGACCTGAA
>JAQXRI010000123.1 GCA_029218445.1 Prevotellaceae bacterium
CGAAGCCTGGCGCAAGGCTCTCGACGAGGACAAGCCCACTTGGGCGCAGGTGGTTGACTACCGCGGCACCAAGGACGGACTCTACAAGTGGTACAACCTCAATGGCATTCCAGCCATATTCCTCGTTGACGGCAACGGAACCATAGTTGCCAAGAAGCTGCGCGGCAGCAAGATACGCGAAGCAGTAGTAAACAATCTAAGTAAGAACTAAACAGCAGGAAAGTGATGAAACGACAATTATTATTCTTCTTCTCTTTTGTAGTCGTGGCTTTAGGTTGCCATGCGCAGTATCGCATCAATGCCAAGGACGTCGAGGGACTCGACGGCGGCATGATGTATCTTGAGCACAGCGGCAGGCGTGCCGACTCTGCCGTAGTGTCGAAGGGTTGCTTCACCATCGTGGGCAGTAAGCAGTTGGATGCTCCTACATACGTCTTCATGCACCATTCGAGCGGAAAATGGCGCTGTGCTTTTTGGATGGGCAACGACACCATCGACTTCACCACCGTCAACGACCTTCCTGTCATTAAGGGCTCGAAGAGCAACGACGAATATCAGGAGTATCTCGCACTTATGGAATCAATATGGGATGAGGGGCGCAAGCTGATGGCAGAGTCACGCAACGACTTCACCAAGTTTGACTCCATACAGAATATCATCGACAACACCTTAAAGCCAAAGGAGGACAGCCTGTTCATGATTTTCGCCAAGGCGCATCCTGCCAGTCAGATAACGCTGAACAAAATATACAACATGCGTGGCATGGACAAGGCTTCATTCAAGGAATACAAGAAATTTCTTGACGTGCTGACGCCAGGAGCCTTCAAGGGCAAACAGTGGAACACGATGTGCGAGTGGTATGAGAAAGACCTCGCCCTTGAGCCTGGTCATCCGATGCCTGCATTCTCGATGAACGACCTTTATGGCAAGACCATCGACATAGCTACGATGAAGGGCAAGTATGTGCTGCTGACACTGTCCAATTTCGGACTGAAAGACTACGACAGCGACCTGCTTCTGCGCAAGTCGCTCTATGAGAAGTATCAGGCCTGCGGATTGGAGATGGTTGACTACTCGCTCAGCGGCGATCTCGTCAACGTCATCAAGGCTCCCGCCAACTTTGGACTGCGCTGGCATTTCGTCACCGACTTTAAGGGGTTTGACTGTCCATGGTTTAAGGAACATGCCATCGACCATGTTACGCAGAACTTCCTTATCGACAAGAACGGCACAATCATTGGCCGCGACCTGTTCGGCGAGGATTTGGAGAGGGAAATAAACAAGTTGTTTAATTAACACAAATACTTTAACATTATGAGAAGAAAACTATTGGCAACTCTTCTTTTGGCTACAGTCTGCCTGTTTGCCGTCCCACTGGACACGCAGGCACAGCAGAAGTCGGCCATAAAGATTGAACTGAAGAAAGCCTCATTGGCTGATGCACTGAAAAAGCTGCAGAAGACATCGGGCTATCAGATTCTGTTCACCTACGACGACGTGAAGCCGTTCACCGTCGAGGGACCCATCGTGGCTAAGGACATCAGCGAGGCACTGGGCAAGATTTTCAAGGACAAGCCTTTCGCATGGACCATCGACGGAAAGTATGTATCGGTGCTGCTCGTCGAGAAGGTGGAAAAGAAACAGCCCGTCAACCGGCAGAAGACCTACAAGGTGAAAGGTCATGTGATGGACTCTGGCATGGGAGCACTGCCAGGCGCAAATGTAGCAGTCGAGGGTACAAACATCCTCACCGTCTGCGACAACGACGGCGCATTCTCCGTTGACCTGCCCGTGGGACAGAAATCGACCCTCGTGGTAAGCTACATCGGAATGAAGACGGCACGACGCACCTTCGACGGCAAGGGCGGCGACAAGGCAAACATCTATATCTCGCTGAGCGAGGACACCAAGCTGCAGGAAGTGGTCGTTACGGGTATGTTTGAGCGCCGCAAGGACAGCTTCACAGGTTCCTCAACCACGTTTACGAAGGAAAACCTCATGGAGGTGGGAAACCAGAACCTCGTCAGCAGCCTGAAAAACCTCGACCCTACTTTCCAGATTGTAGAGAACCTTGAGATGGGTAGCGACCCAAATGCCATGCCAAACCTCAAGCTGCGCGGCGAGACATCGTTCAACATCCAAGGCGACTATGAGGGCAACCAAAACCAGCCACTGTTCATTCTCGACGGTTTCGAGACGACGCTTGAGAAGGTGATTGACCTCGACATGAACCGCATACAGAGCGTAACGCTGCTGAAAGACGCTGCCGCAAAGGCAATCTATGGTTCGAAGGCTGGTAACGGTGTGGTAGTAATACAGACCATTCGCCCTAAGAGCGGCGAGATGCGCATCTCCTACAACGGCAACCTCAACATCGAGGCTCCCGACCTCACGGGCTACAACATGATGAACGCGCAGGAGAAGTTTGACTGGGAAGTGGCTCATCGCAAATACGACAACTGGCAGGCGATGAACGGCGCACAGGCAGCCGACGAACTATACAAGTCGGTTTATGACGCCATTGCATCGGGCGTTGACACCTACTGGCTGTCGAAGCCGCTGCGCACCGGCGTTGGTCAGAAGCACACGCTGCAGCTCGAAGGCGGCGACGCTAAGATACGCTACATC
>JAQXRI010000124.1 GCA_029218445.1 Prevotellaceae bacterium
GGATGCGCTCGACTGGATGAGCGAGCCTACAAAGGCACAGGCGAAGGAGAAACTCGACAAGATGATTCTCAACATCGGCTTTCCCGACAAATGGGTTGATGCGGCACTGCCACAACTCACTGGCTCGTCGCTCGTGGAGGACATGATGCAGATAAGGATTGCCTGGTTCGACGGTTTGAAATCATTGATAGGCAAGCAAATAGAAGAGGATGATAACTCATTAAATATGTGGCTTTTATACGGAGACCTGAGCCTTATGATTGACAATGCGTGCTACGAACCGATTGACAACAGTTTAACCATACTGCCAATATACCTGATGGAACCCTATTACAGCAAAGACTACTCCGACGCGTTCAACTATTCTACATTTTCCTCTACATTGGGTCACGAGATAACTCATGCCCTTGATGTAGAAGGTTCGAGATATGACGCCATGGGCAACAACCGCAACTGGTGGACCGTGGCTGACAAGATGGAGTTTAACACAAGGCAGCAGAAACTGGTCGATTGTTTCAACCTGCTCGAGATAATGCCCGACGCTCTGCCCAACGTGTATGCCGACGGCACCAAGACCCTTGGCGAGAACACCGCTGACCTCGGCGGACTCTTGGTTGGCAGGCAGGCGTATATGGAAAAACTCGAGCGCGAGGGCTACAGCAGAGAGGAAATGACGAAGCAGGATCGTAAGCTGTTTCAGGCCTATGCCGAGCAGTGGCGTGCCAAATACACACCGGCATACGCAATCTGGCTAAAGGAAAACGATGAACATTCACTCCCTCGTGAGCGCATAAACGGTATCGTGATGAATATTGACCGTTGGTATGAGCTCTTCGACGTGAAGTTTGGCAACATCCTCTACCTCACGCCTGAGACGAGGGCACGTATATGGTAGTTCCTTAACTTCCTTAACTTCTTAGGGTCGAGCAAATGCGAAAGTTGAGTGAAATAAAGTGCAAAAATAATGTATTTTCATTGTTTTTCTAAATGAAATGCATAAAACTTGCTTTTTTTAACGCACCAATTACCACTAGATGAAAAAAAAGCATTAACTTTGCCGAAATAAAGACCCAATAATATGAAAAAGAATACTCTTGTTGCCATGGCCTCAATAGCCTCACTATGTTTTTTAATGCCTTCCTGCTCAACAAACTACTTCGACCAGGAAAGGTATGAGAGCATTATTGATGAAGTGTTCCCTGTTGACATCATCGACAAGGACCACGACTGGAATCTGCTGAGAAACATCACTGCAGTGGTTGACCTCACCAAGGCACCTCCAGTAAATTTTGTAGTGAACATCTACGACAAGCATCCCTTCGACCCGTCGGCATGCAAACTCGCCACAGGCTCTGTCAACCGCGAAGGCCTGTTGACGTTCAATGTGCCCAAGGACAAGAAATATGGCGAGCTCTATGCCACTGTAGATGATGGCACCCTTTGTGTTGCCCAGGGATATTTTCCTGTCGATAACGACGTGGTCCGTATATCTGCGGGCGATGAAATAACTGCCCTGACTCCTTCAGAGGCATCATCGCCGGAATACACCTTCTGCTTTGAAGAGACCTTTCCTGAACCTGGCGATTTTGACTATAACGATTGTGTGATGGGTGTGACAATGACAAAGAGCCCGAAGGTGTTGAATGGCAAGGGCAACTTCATCGACTTCACCGTAAGGCTTCGTGCCGTTGGCGGTTCCAAGACCATTGCCAGCGCAATGCGTCTGGCGGGAGTGTCCAAGTCGGATGTGGTGGATACGGTTGCGATAATAAACAAGAGTTGGGATTTCTTCAAGTATGCCGTTGACTATCTCGAAGACCCTATGGGCAAGGTTAAGACGGCAATGAACGGCGATGCCGTGATATATCTTTTCAACGACGCCCATTATGCGCTCAACGGCGGAAGGCTTGACGAAACAGGAACAATGGTGCCACACTACACCATCAACACCAAGGCAGAGAAGCTGATGCCCGAATGGGAATCCGCCACTCCTGTGTCAACGACCTACAGGGTAAGTTTCAAGGACGAATTCGTCTTCAACAACTTTACCTTCAAGGACATCGACCTCTTTGTCATCACTGGCTACAACATGTCATACTATGAGACCCACATACATTCCTATGTGGGTGTAAACGTTCTAAACAACTATCCTTGCAACATCGACTATTTGCCTTGGGCACTGCTTGTTCCCGACAAGTTTGTCTATCCAAACGAGGGAGTGTGCATCTGCAAATACACCAAGGACCTCAACTATTTTGAGGGAGCCTATCAGATGGGTTCTTACTCTTTTGGCGCATGGGCAAAAGATCACAACAACAGCAAGGCATGCGCATGGTATCACTATCCTATTGAGTCAGAAGTCTATCCCGCCAATTAGCGGGATAAACTCCTGACTCCTTAACTACCAACAATCTCCCTTTCTTGCGAAAGTTAAGTAACTTTATTTGTACCAATCGATATTATAATCTTGGTTTTCTACCCATTTGCTGAAATCTTTGAATGCATTGTCTATTCTCTGCCTTTCATACGGCCAATTCCATAATCCATTGGTTGGCGAACCGCTGATGGTGAGGCTTAATGGTAACTCGTAGTTGCTGTAATTGCTTGCGCTTATGGTACATGACTTGCCTTTGTCCTGCACATGCACCAAGATGTCTAATGTCGCAGGATTGCTGCCTTCGTATGTGCCAATATCGACATATTGTTTTTCCGTGCGGTTCTGTGTGTTCACCATTGTGTTTGTGGAAACTCCAAACAGTTCGTGCACTTCCGTTTTGCCGTCTTTTCCGAGTGCAGTGCCATTAAGGTAAATGGTGGTGCGCATTGTTCCTCCAGCAGCGCAGAGCTGCAACTTTCCTATGCCGTTTGACGGTGACGAAGCCCTGATCACGACATCGTTGAAGTCGAAATCGCCAATGCTTCCCAAATCCTCAAAGGCATAGTAGTACCACATCTCAGGATCTTCTGGCTCAGGTGTAGTGGGTGTACCTGTTCCATAGCCAGGCGAACATGCGCTTGCAGGAATGTAGATGTCTGTTGCTCCTTGTTGTGAGTTAATCATTCTTGCATTGTCTTTGAGATAATACATAGGATGCTCACCGGAATACTCCTGCTTGAAATGCTTGTCAGCAGCTACGGTCAGGTTTCCACCATAGGTTACATATTTTGAATTGTCTTGATTGCCGCCATCCTTATTGCCTTTTCGGATGTAGTAAGCTTGCAGCACTGCCCATCCCTCTGACGGACCATAGATGCCGTAATCGGGATTTGTTATATTCATATATGCATTATTGGTAATCTGCAGCAATGCGTCCTTGCCCATTCTTATGTAAGCTTTCTCCATAAGAAAGTCTTTAGTTATTACACTTGCTGAACCGTCGATGTAGAATGTCGGCGAACCGTTTGAAGTGGATATTGTCAGGCGATTGTCAACCGTAAGTTTGCATCTGTTGACAACATCTGTGCTAAATGCAGTGAATTCCCACATGTTAGTTTTCCATGTGCCTTCGTTTATCCATGTGTTGTTGTAGCTGTTTAATATAGTGCTTTGTTTCACCTCAACGTCTCCACAATTGTAAATATGGCTCGATCCTGCTGCTGTTATGTTTCCGTCTATGTATGCTGAACCATCACAAATAAACTGTGAACGATCGTTACATAAAATGATATTAGCAGAATTCAGTTTGCCGCCATTTCCAATGTATATTGTTCCGCTATTGTTGAGGCTAAGGTCCTTTAGTGTAAATGTTCCGCGACAGAAGATTTGTGCACCGGTGTTTAGGGTGCTGATGCCCTTCATGTTCAGCGATGCACCTTCGGCAATATATACCTTTACACCGCCCTGTCGGCAAAAACCATCGTCAGAAGTGGTTACATTCGCACCGGGGAGGAGATATACATAACTGTTGTCAGCAATATATATTTTATTTAGGTTATATGTTCCCGGTTTGATGTATATTGTGCTTTGACTCCAAAATTCATATGAAGCCTCTTTGTCGATATAGAACGGTCCGCCGCCGCCACCTGTAGTGAATGTAGCGTTGGAAGGCACTTCTGTAGCGTAATTTCCATAGGCGAATTCTGTAGTGAAGTCCCAGCCGGACGAGGAATTGTTGTGCGATTCCACCGAGCGTACCTTTGCGAAAGCGGAGCTTTGCGGTTGGCTGTAAGCAATGGTCGCCTTGCCGCCTTCAAGGGTGAAAGCAATTTCCTCGATATATCCGTTGCTGTCGTAAAGTGCAGAGTAGAGTGTGTCAAGATCCTGTGGCACGTCAATATTGAATCTAAGGCTTTCGCCGCCGTTGATGGTGCTTTTATATAGCATAGCGCGTCCCTCGTCGCCGTTGAAAGCGCTGCGGGTGAGTATGCGCAGAGTGCCTGACTTGTTTGTAGTCACGGTCAGTTGCGCTTCCCTCGTAGTGTTCCAAGTGTGGTTGGGGTCAATGTTTCCGCCAATGCTGTCTTTCCAACATTGGACATACTCGTTGATTTTGTTGCCCACATAGTATGAGTCT
>JAQXRI010000125.1 GCA_029218445.1 Prevotellaceae bacterium
ACGCTTAGTTGTCACGTCCTGTTCCAGTTGCACTTCATCCTTTTGGTTAGCCAACTTGTCCTGTTCCATTGTGATATGCGTGTTGCGCAGCATGTTCTGCTTCTCGGCGAGTTCACTCTCAGCCTGCAGAATCTCAAGGTCGAGATTGGTATTCGAAAGTCTAACGAGCACGTCGCCCTTCTTCACCTTCGCTCCTTCCTCCACAACACGCTCCACAACGATGCCGCCCTCCTGAGGCGACACCTGCACCACCTGTATGGGCACCACCTGACCATCCACCGACACATAGTCGTTGAACTCCTTCTTCTCGACATTGCCGATACTCAGTCCTCTTCGCTCCACCTTCAATGTAGAAGCGAAATTACCCATGGCAAGCCACACGAGCACAGCCACAATCACAGTGCCACCGCCCATCCAAGGCCAGTATTTCTTCGGCACCCAATACTTTTTCTTTTCAATCTTTATGTCCATAATTGTATTCTTTTGGGGGAGTTATGAAGGGGATTTAATGGGAAGTTATGAGGGGAAGTTAAAATAGGCCAATACTTTCAGCGCTGATGCACCTCTGCGCATAAACATTTGGCTCCTCATAACTCCTCATCATAACTTCTTATTATAACTTCCCATCATAACTTCTTATTATAACTTCCCATCATAACTCCCTATTATAACTCCTTATCATAATATTCCACCAGCCTCTTCTTTATCTCCGCCATCAGCTTTGTCTGCAACAATATCACTTTCGAGTTATGGAGTGCCAGTGCCGATGTGTGCAGGTCGAATGTCGAAAGAAGTCCTTCCTCATATTTTCGGGTGTTGAGGTGATGGGCGATGGAGTCGTTGGCAACCTTGCGTTCCATCAGTTCCACCTCTTTTATATATCCGTCGCGGTCGAGCACCGCCTGTCGGTAGTCGCAGTTCACGTTCAGCTGCATCTCGCCAAGTTCTATCTCAGCAAGCGTTATATTGTTGCGCGCCTTCTTCACTCTTTTGTAAGCTGAGAAGTTGAACAACGGAATGGACAACGAGGCATAGACATACTCGCCAAGGTTGTCCTTAATCTGCTGCGAGAAGCTCGTGCCAGCTATTCCTGCCGACAGGTTTTTGTAATAGCTTGTGTTCACTCCACCTCCCAGCGTCAGTGTAGGCATCAGCTTTCCGCAAGCTATCTTGTAGTCCAGCCGAGCCGTGGCAACCCCATTCTTCGCCCCCATCTTTCGCCTTTCCCCAAGCCCAAGTCCTTCCTCCAGCGCGCGTGTTCGAAGTGCCAGCTTCGAGTCAACCAATATATTCTCGCCCAGTTCCATTCCCATCACTCTTTTCAGCTCCACAATAGCTTTTTTCGCCGCAGTCCTTTGGTGGGCCAATGAATATTCATCGTCAGCCACTTGCGCCTCAAGCTGTGCCACATCAGGATAGCTTTTCTCGCCCAGTTCCTCCATCCGCTTTGTTTTCGCCAGCAGCAAGCGGCTGTCATCGAGCTTCTGCTCTGCCAAAACGGTGGCGGCATCGTTATAAACGACATCTACATACTTCTCCATCACCTCAACAGCCTTCTCATCTCTGGCAAGAGCCAGGGCATTGTCGCTTTGCCTTACAGCAATCTGCGCCTTACGAAACTCGTTCCATGTCTGCATACCATCAAACAGCGTAATGCTTCCGCCCACCGAATAGCCATTGGAGAAAGTGGTTATAGTATTATAGGTGTTGGTCTCAGGGTCAACATTGCGTCCCCAAGAAAACTGCCCGCCAATGCTTGCCGACACAGAAGGCAACAGTCCACCCATGGCAATGCCCCTGTCTTGCCGTGCATTGCAGGCCTCTACCTGGCTTTTCAGCACTGCGGCTGAATGCGTGAGGGCGTAGTCGATACATTGGTCCAACGTCCACACCTCCTGTGCCCTTATTGCAGTTGCAGCCATGCTCAGTCCTGCCACTATCATGCATTTCATCTTCATTTTTATTCTGTTATTATTAATTAGTTTAATGTCAATTCCACATCATTATTACTTCAAAAAACGTGCCAAAAACATAACCAACTGATTTTCAATGTAAACCAAAAACAGCAAAAAAGTAAAGTGTCCAAAAATTGGACATACGCTGTCCAATTTTTGGACACTTTCGACCAACCATGCGCATCCGTTCTCCCCATTTCATTTCCTGCTCCAAGTGTAACATTTCAGCCGTTACGCACCGTGATGTTACACTCAGAACAGCATTTGTTACGTATGCGTCGTTTCGACTCGCTCATTTCAATTATCTTTGCAGCGATTTGAACTTGAACCATTGGCTCCTTGGCACATGCCGGATGTTGAGCTTCCGCTGACCACCTTTTGCGGCATGAAGTTCCAACGCTTGTAGGGCGACTGCTGGCAGGATATGAAGGCAAGTCCTTTTTCGTCACAGCCTATCCAGAAGTTGTGCTGACGGTCTTCGAATATGGCGTTGACATTCGATAAGCCTATCTCTGCATCAAGTATGTCGCTCTTTATCTTTTCCGGTTGAAGTGTTGCCGTGTCGAGGGCGTAAAGACCTGATGCTATTGTTCCGAGCAAAAGGCGGCCATTTGATTGAAGGAAGCATTTGGTAAACTCCGTCCCAGTGGTTGCCATAGGCAATGGCCTGCCTGTGCCATCGGACAAGATGCGCTGTATGCCGTATTGACATACAGCCAGCACATCGCCACCAGCAATCTCTACGAGGCCAACTATATAGCCTTTGTCGGGACGATGGGAGAAGAGGAATCGGTGGTTGTGCGAGTCGAAGCAACTGACGACATTATCTTTGTCGATCTTCCAAAAGCGCCGTTTGCTGTCGATGAGCAATTTGTAATAGTAGTCGTTGTGGTCGCTGTGCGAGTAGTGGTCGATGCGGTTGGCATTGAGGCTGTCGGGGTGTATCTTGTATAGTCCAAAGCCCGCCGTACCTATTAGCATCTGCCTGTCGGTGTCTTCGATAAGGCTTTCTATGCGAGGTTTCAGCATAGGGTCGTTGTTAAACGTTACCTTGATGAAACTGTCGGTGGCATAATCATAGCGCACGAGGCCTTCGCGCGTTCCTACCCAATGCTGCTGATGGCTGTCGCAGTGCAACTGTGTCACATAGTTTGAAGGCAGGGCGTTGTGGCTGTTGTCATGGCGATATGGCGTGAAGCGATGGCCGTCAAACTTGTTTAGCCCTGAACGCGTACCAATCCAGATGTAGCCGTACTTGTCTTGGCAAATGCTCCTGACATTAGGATCGGTAAGGCAGTCGGAGGCATAAAGCATAGTCTCTTGTGCCAGCGCTGCTACAGAATAGCAAAGTGCAATAAGAATGCTTGTGAGTGAAGATGTAAGTTTCATAAAATGTCGAGTGAACATGTTTCGGGTGCAAAATTACACTAAAACGACAACAATGTTGCATCTGCGGCATAAAAAAGTGGCGTAATGTTACAATTAGGTCGATAAAAAGAAACATCCCTGCAGGACAAAGCTGTCCTTGGCAGGGATGTTTCATGATGTGTGCGTATGTATTTTATTGTCGCACTACAATTGTTATTTGTTCTTTGTGGCATAGAGTCCTATGCAGGCACCGATGAATCCACCCGACTGGTGGGTGCTGAGGTTGACTGCATCAACTCCGCTGGCTATTGTCTTCCATTCTTTGCAGTCGCCGCAAGAATAGTAGAAGTTGTAGTAACGGCCGTTGCCGCTAATCTTCAGACGGACTGGCTTGTCGGCACACTTGGGGCAGATGAAGGCAGAGCCTACAAACTGATTGTCCTTTTCGCAACGTGTGAGAACAATGGCAGGACGGCCGTTGAGCATGGTCTTGCCGAATGTGAAGTTGTACTGCTCGTTCTGCAGCAGGGCAAAGCCTGCCAGTTCCTTCTCGCTCTTTGGGCAGAACGTCACCTCTGTCTCGGCACTAAAGGTGTTGTGCTGCTGACGGCACCATACTGCGGAAAGCGACTTGCGCTCGGAGATGTTGGCATCGGAAGCCTTTATGCTGAGTCCATTGCCGCCAAGCGAATATGCTGAGAGGTCAGGATTGCGCAGATACATCCAGCGCATGTTGAGCTTGTCGCCCTCGAAACGGTCGGTGTAGCTGAAGTTGCCCGTGTTGGTCAGGCCTTCTTCAGGCTGCAGGTCTGCCTTGTCGTTGACGGTTGGGACGGGAGTATTTTTCTCAAGTATGGTAGGCCAGCCGTCGCGCCATGTCACAGGTAGGAGGTAGGTGTCACGTCCGGTGTTGTAAAAGTCGTCCTGATATGGACGGCAGGCAAGGAACACGGCCCACCAGTCGCCCTTCGGAGTCTGCACGATGTCGGCATGTCCGGCACTGGTTACTATGTCGGGGCGGTTGGGGTCAAGACCTACACGCTGTGTGAGTATAGGGTTGCCCCCGGTATATTCTTCCCATGGTCCCTTAGGGTCTTTGGCGCGCAGGATTACCTCGCTGTGGAAGTCGCACGTACCACCCTCGGCGCACATGAGATAGTAGTATTTGCCTACACGGAAGAGGTGTGGGCCTTCTATCCAAATAGGATTTTTTACAACGTGGGTACCGCCACGCAGTATTTCCTTTGCTTCGCCAACGACACAATCGTTCTTCACGTCGAACTCGTGGAGCCAAATGGAACGCTCGCCTTCATAGTTGGGAGTGCCTGAAGGAGCGTCGTTGTTGACGATGTAGGCTTTGCCGTTCTTGTCGAAGAAGAATGAGGGGTCGATGCCGCCCACTTCCTTAAGCACGATGGGGTCGCTCCATCCCTTTTCGGGATCTTGGCTCTTAACGTAGAAGTTGCCCATGCCCACGTTGGTAGTGATCATGTAGAAAGTCTTGTTTTTTTCGTTGTAGCTGATGGCAGGAGCGAAGATGCCACCCGAGACGTTCTGGTTGCCCAATGGCAGCTGGCTCTCGCGGTCGAGCACATGGCCGAGTTGCTTCCAGTTGACAAGGTCTTTGCTGGTGAAGATGGGCACACCAGGGAAGAAGCTGAACGACGAGTTTACGAGATAATAGGTGTCGCCCTTACGGCAGAACGAGGGGTCGGGATAGAATCCTGCCATGACGGGGTTAAGATACTGACGCGTGGGGTCGAATTGTTTGTCGAAGCGTGCGTCATTGCCAGAGTAGCTGAAATATTTGAAAGTAGCTGTCTGGGCTTGTGCAGAGCCTGTAATAAGGCAGGCTGCCATTAACGATAATAGGGTTTTCTTCATTTTTTGTTATATTAATGTCATTTGGTCCAACTGAGTTTCGATGTGCGAAATTAATCATTTTCGGCGAGGTCGGCAAACAAAAGCGACAAAAAAAACATTGCATGTAACAAATGCAATGTTTTTTGTAACTTTTACACAATGTCAATATTCCAATATCAAGGTTTGTCGCGACTTTAGACTCAAGGTTTTGTCGAGCTTTACCTTGCGCCCCGACGTTACATCGGTGGCCTGTGTGGCGTTGCCCAAGACTTCGGCATAGCGTTGGAGTTGCATTTCGGCAGGCTTGTGGTTGCCGTTGAGTATGGTCATGACGGTCTTGCCTCCGTATTGGCGTGCTATGACATAGATACCATTGTATGGAATGAACTGAGTTTGCTTGCCTTTGACGATGGCATCGTTGCCCTGACGCCAGTGGAGCAGTCGGCTGAGCCAGTCAAACATTGCGTTCTCGGCCTTGGTGCGACCCTCGCGTGTAAAGCAGTTCTTAGTGTCGCCGGGGAAACCACCGGGGAAGTCCTTGCGCACGTTGCCGTCAGTTTTTTCCTTTGTGCCGTTCATCAACACCTCAGTGCCATAGTAGAGCTGTGGGGTGCGGTTGACGGTGAGCAGGAGTGCGAGGGCTTGCTTCAGGGCTACGGTGTCCTTTCCGTTGCCGAGGAAGCGGTCGGTGTCGTGGTTTTCAAGGAAGGCCATCACGTTGGACGGATTGGGGTAGAGGTAGTCATAGACGAAGCTGTTGTAGATACGGTTGAATCCGTTCCACCATGCGTCGGTTTCCTCATTCTTGGCTTGGTTGATGCGGTCGAAGAAAGCGAAGTCCATTACCGTGGGCAGATAGCTGTTCTGCTTGGCTATTTTGGAGTCTTTCTGCCATGCTGCCGTGTAGGCAGGCTCGGTTACCCATGTCTCGCCTACGGTGTTGAAGTTGGGATATTCTTCACCTATAACTTTCATCCATTGGGCCATGGCCTTGGCATCGGCATACGGATAAGTATCCATTCGGATGCCGTCGATGCCAACCGTCTCTATCCACCAAATGCTGTTCTGAATTAGGTATTTGATGACGTGGGGATTGCGCTGGTTTAGGTCGGGCATGGAGGGCACAAACCAGCCATCGACGGTCTCGTGCATGTCAATCTTGCTGGCGTAAGGGTCAACCACAGGGGTTAGCTTGTAGGATGTTTGCAGATATTTGTCGTTCACCTTGGCTGCACCGTCCATCGTGTTCAGCTGTACGCTGTTGGCCTGATTTTCGGGCAAGAGCCATTCGGGCGAGTTAAACCAGTCGGAGGTAGGCATGTCGGCCACCCATGGGTGTTCGAAGCCGCTGTGGTTGAATATCATGTCCATCACAATCTTCAGTCCCTTGGAATGAGCCTCATCGCATAGACGGCGGTACTCTTCGTTGGTGCCGAATCGTGGATCGACGCGATAGTAGTTGGTTGTGGCATAGCCGTGATATGTGCTCTGTGTGCCATGGTCCGGCGAGTCGTTTTCGAGCACAGGAGTAAACCAGAGTGCGGTGACGCCAAGTTCAGTGAAGTAGTCGAGATGCTGTCGTATGCCCTCAAGGTCGCCGCCGTGGCGCAGGCTCGGCTGAGTGCGGTCGTTGGTATAGGCTTGCATTCCCTTAATCTGGTCGTTGTCGGAGCGTCCCGATGCAAATCGGTCGGGCATGAGCATGTAGAGTACGTCGGCGTTGCTGAAGCCTTGTCGCTCTTCGCCTTTCTTCTCGCGTGCCTTCAGTTCGTAGCTCACCTTTTTCTTTTGCTTGCCCTGTTGGAAGTTGAGGGTCATAGTACCAGGCTGTGCGCCGGCCAGGTTCATGTAGATTAGCAAGTAGTTGGGACTGTCGAGGCGCACGAGGCTGTCAATCCTTGCGCCTGGATAGTCGGTAGTTACTTCAGCAGTCTTTATGCCTTGGCCATACACCATAAGCTGGAGGCTTGCGTCCTTCAGTCCTACATACCAGTCGGTGGGCTCTATTCGGTCAATCTTCACTGCTGCGTTCATTGTTAATGTTGTGCCCAGTAATAGGGCGGTTATTATCTTTTTCATTGTTGTTGTGTTTTTGGGGGTGTCCGGGATTTCCGGAAAGTCCGGTTTTTCCGGAGTTTCTGGGGGGCTTTATCTGAACATTATCAGTGCTTCTTGCGGGGCTACTACGGCCTCTTTCCCGTCAACCACTGACATGCCTGCAAGGTTTATTTGTCCGCCTTGGCATACTGTTGTCCACTTGCCTTGTGGTATGGCTATGGTTTGGGCTGTCTTGTTGGAGTTGAGCACTACGATGATGTCGCGCCATGAGTCGCCGTTGGCATTGTCCTTGAGACGGAATGCTACGACATTTTCGGGGGCGTTGAGGAAGACGAGGTGCTTGCGCACCATATCGGCATCGGCCATGCGGAAGGCGGGATGGTTACGGCGCAGTTCGGTGAGGCCACGATAATAGTCAAACACCTGCGGATAGCGGTTGAGGTTGTCCCAATCGAGCTGGTTGATGTCGTCGGGCGACTTGAAGCTGTTGTGTACACCCTTCTTGTCACGCAACATCTCTTCGCCGGCAAGGATGAATGGCACACCCTGCGAGGTGAACACTGCCGTCTGGGCCAAAAGGTCAAGGCGAATCAGCTCGTCGGTGGTGATGCCTGGAATGCTGGCCTTAAGGCGGTCAACAAGGCACATGTCGTCGTGGCAGCTCACATAGCTAATCATCTGTGCAGGCGAGTTGGTCCATGGGGCTTTGGAGTAGTTTACCTTGGTCATGTCAATCTGCGGATGTTCGATGGCTCCTGCTATGCCGAACTTGATGCTCTCTTCATTGCCTGCAATGGCACCGAGGAATGCCGACTTATGGTCGTCGCTGAACGGGCCACGGATGGCATCGCGCATGTCGTCGCAGAAGGCTCCGATGCGGTCGAGCAGACGGGTGTTGGCCTTCACGGCGAGTTTTTCGGTCGGATAGGCGCAGGCTCCGGCACTCCAACCTTCGCCGTACATGTAGATTGAGGGGTCAACCTCGTCGAGTGCCTTACGTATGAGGTTCATCGTCTCGATGTCGTGGATGCCCATAAGGTCGAAGCGGAATCCGTCGATGTGGTATTCCTTAGCCCAATACAACACCGACTCTATCATGAACTGACGCATGAGAGGTTTCTCGCTGGCCGTCTCGTTGCCGCAGCCAGAGCCGTCGGAAATCTTGTCGTCGGCTGTCTTGCGATAGTAGTAGTCGGGGTAAGTGAGGTTGAAGTTGCTGTTGTCGATGTCGAAGGTGTGGTTATACACGACGTCGAGGATGACGCGTATGCCTGCCTTGTGAAGGGCCTGGACCATCTGCTTAAACTCTTTTACCCTTGCCACAGGACATTCGGCGTTGGTGGAATAAGAGCCTTCTGGAACGTTGTAGTTCAGAGGGTCGTAGCCCCAGTTGTATTGTGGTTCGTTGGGCTTCGACTCATCTACAGAAGCATAGTCGTAGGAAGGAAGAATGTGAATGGCATTAACGCCAAGATTCTTCAGATAATATACGGCGCGCGGCTCGGTCAGGGCAAGGAATTTGCCTTTGTGTTCCAGTTTGGAGGTTGGAGAGACGGAGAAGTCGCGGTGGTGCATCTCGTAGATGACAAGGTCGGTGGGCGACTTGGTCAGCGGACGTTTGTCGCAGCACCAGCCTTCGGGATTGGTTTCTGCCATGTCGATGATGGCAGCTCGGCGGCCATTCACTCCCACTGCCTTTGCAAATACACCGGGAGTCTCGCCCAAGGCCTGTTTCTTGGTAACCACTTGGAACGTATAGAACATTCCTTTGAGGTCGCCCTTGATGTCGGCAGTCCAAAGGTCGGTGCCAGCGCGTTTCATTTTGACTGTCTTTATTTTTTCTCCGCCAATACCTTTATTATATATACTTACCGTCACGCTCTTGGCCTTCGACGGGGCGTTGAGCTTGAACGACGATGCTTCCTTTGTGTAGGTCAGCTCATTGAATGTCTGCTGGGCGGACATTGTTCCGCCAGCCAACATCAATGCTACTACAGTTGTCGTTATCTTTCTTTTTATCTTCATGATTTTTCTGTTTTGTGGGAGTAAACTCCCTAACTCCATTTTTTATAGTGCCTTAAGACTTATTGCAAAGCCACCGCCGGGAGCTTCGTCTATTTTGAGAGTCTGGCCCTGCTTTACGGTCTTCTTGTAGATGGTGTAAGCCTTGGGGTTGTTCTCGTAGTGGGCATCCTTGGCGTCGGTGTAGAAGGTGGCCTCATACTTGCGGCCCTTGTCAAGGAAGTCGAGCTTCACTATGGCAGTGCGTGCTGTCTCGTTGGTCTTGCCGCCAATGAACCAGTCGTCGCTCTTCTTGTCCTTGCGCGCCACGGTGATGTAGCGTGCCGGCTCAGCCTCAATATAGCGCGAGTCGCTCCAGTCGCATGGCACGTCGCGAATGAACTGGAAGGCATCGTCGTATTTCGCATAGTTCTCAGGCAGGTCGGCGGCCATCTGAAGTGGAGAGTACATTGTGAGATAAAGAGCCAGCTGGCCAACGAGTGTGGTGTGGATAAAGTTTTTGTTGTCGCTCCATGTGCCGAGCTGTGTCTCAAGTATGCCGGGCGTATAGTCCATCGGGCCGCCCTGCAGACGGGTGAATGGCAGGATTACGGTGTGTGAAGGTGCGCTACCGCCGAAAGCCTCATACTCCGTGCCGCGTGCGCTCTCGTTGCCCACGAGGTTTGGATAGGTGCGGCAAAGGCCAGTGGGGCGTGTTGCCTCGTGGCCGTTTACCATGATGTGATGCTTGGCGGCCTCTTTCAGCACGTGCATGTAATGGTTGTTCATCGACTGCGAGTAGTGGAAGTCGCCGCGAGGAATGATGTCGCCCACGTAGCCTGTCTTCACGGCGTCGTAGCCATATTTGTTCATCAGGTTGAAGGCATCGTTGAGATGACGCTCGTAGTTCTGTGTGCTCGACGATGTCTCGTGGTGCATCATCAGCTTCACGCCCTTCGAGTGGGCATAGTCGTTCAGATACTTTATGTCGAAGTCGGGATATGGAGTAACGAAGTCGAAGACGTCGCGCTTCCACATGTTGGCCCAGTCTTCCCAGCCTACGTTCCAGCCTTCAACGAGCACCTGGTCGAGATTGTTGGCGGCGGCAAAGTCGATGTACTGCTTCACCTTCTCAGTGTTGGCGGCGTGGCGGCCGTTGGGCTTCACCTTGCTGTAGTCGGTTTCGCCGAGCTTCACCGATGGCAGTCCGCTGGTGTATTCCCACGTGCTCTTGCCAACAATCATTTCCCACCATACTCCACAGTATTTTGTAGGATGAATCCACGATGTGTCCTCTATCTTGCAAGGCTCGTTGAGGTTGAGCGTGAGCGAGGTGGAGAGCATGTCGCGGGCGTCGTCGCTGACCTTTACTGTGCGCCACGGAGTGTGGCAAGGAGTCTGCATGCAGCCTTTCAGGCCAGTAGCGTCGGGAGTAAGCCACGACTCGAACACGAAGGTCTTATCGTCGAGGTTGAGGTGCATGGTGGCATAGTCCTCACATGCAGCTTCATGGATGTTGATGTAGAGTCCGTCGGCAGTTTTCATCTGCAATGCGGTCTGTACGCCTGTTTCAGAGAACACCGACACAGAAGAGTTGTCCCAATTGACGGCCTTCTTGAAGCGGGCACGTATCTCGGAGAGTTTTGTCTCCTGTGTTTCCTGCTCCTGAGTGTCGTAGTCGCCTGGAAGCCACCATGCGGTGTGGTCGCCAGCCATGGCAAACTGCGTATGCTCTTCCTTTATCAGGAAATAGTTGAGCGACTTCTGCTGTGGGAATTCGTAACGCAGACCCATTCCTTCGTTATAAACACGGAAGCGGATGATGATGTTGCGGTCGGCCGACGGCTGGTTGAGGTCAACTTCCAGTTCGTTGTAGTTGTTGCGTATTTGCGCCCACTCGCCCCAAACGGGCGTCCAGGTTTCGTCGAACGAAGAGGTCTTGGTGTCGGTAATCTTGAATCCGTCCATGAGGTCGGTTTCCTGTTTACCCTTCGATGCATGTTTGTCCTTAGCCAGTTCAAGTCCCAATCGGCTTGTCTTCACCACAGCCTTGTTCTTATAGGTCATTTCGTAGGTAGGCACACCACCTTCAGCGAGAGAAAACCTTACAGTTACGTTTCCGTCAGGCGAGCTGACGCTCTGAGCCATTGCCATCAACGGCAACAGGACAGTAGTTAGCAAAAAACTAATCTGTTTCATATCTTCTTTGTTTGATTGTGTATCTTATTTTGAGAAGTTAAGGAAGTTAAGGAAGTTAAAGACAACTCCTATTTTCTTCCACTCTGCGAAATCATTTCCTTCACCGTCTCGTTGAACTCGTCGGAAGCCATGAGCTGCTCGATGGTCATGTGCATGCGGTAGCGCCAGTAGTGGCGTGGATTGGCGGGGATGTTGATGCGTTCGGCATCGGCATCGGCCAGACGCAGCTTGTCGTCAATGGACAGCCAGTCCTGAAGCGACAGGAGGCAGAGCATAGAAGGACTTGTCAGATGGCGCATCACTATCTCCTTGGCCAACCAGCCCGGCAGCGGATGCGGGGCGGCACCGCCGCGATGGAGCATTGTGTTGAAGTAGTCTTGAGTGCGGGCATGGTCTTCGTCCCACCATTGGCGCAGCGTTGACATGTCGTGGGTGGAGATGGTGCATACCGAGCGGTAAGGGTTGCGCGAGAGATGGCCGAAGCGCACCTTGTCGTCCTTTGGCATCGACTGGATTTCGAGGCTTAGTATGCGCAGCTGGTTCATCACCCATGGCACGCAGTCGGGCACCATGCCAAGGTCTTCGGCACACACCAACATGCGTGTGGCCTCAGTCAGGCGTGGCAGCTTCTTCATTGCCTCGTAATACCAGAAGTGGTTGTTGCGGCGATAGAAGTAGTCGTTGTAAAGACGGTTGAACAAATATTTGTCGGAGTCGTAGAGCGACTCGTAGATGAAGTCGAGCTGAACGCCAATGCGCGGATGGAACTTCTTCGAGTCCTTACGGTCGCGCAGGAACAGCACATCGCTTATCAGTGCGTAGAGCGAGTCGCGGAGGTCTTCAAGTGACAAGTGAAGAGTGTCGAGTGATGAGTTTTCTTCACTCTTAACTCTCTTGTACCACGCCTCTACCTTTCGCTGAGTGTCAAACTCCGGCTTCATCTGATAACGCTCGTCGTCGAGGCGGTCGAGGAACAGTTCCTTCACCTTCGAGGCGTTGCCGCCAAACATGCGGTCGAGCGTCCAGTCAGTAATGAACGGACGGGTGTAGCGGTCTTCGTCGAAACGCAGTCCGTAGCTCTCTATCTCTTCGCGGGTCATGCCGAGCGAAGGCGAGAACTGGCCGAGCAGGCCATGCACTGCGTCGATGGGTATTTCCCAAATGCGGAAGAAGCCAAGCACATGGTCGATGCGGTAGGCATCGAAATACTGTGCCATTTTGGTAAAGCGGCGCACCCACCACGAGCATCCGTCGCTTATCATCTCGTCCCAGTTGTATGTGGGGAAGCCCCAGTTCTGGCCGTTCATAGAGAAGGCATCTGGTGGAGCTCCTGCCTGACCATTGAGGTTGAAGTAACGTGGTTCGACCCAAGCCTCCACACCGTCGCGGCTGATGCCAATGGGGATGTCGCCCTTCAGTATCACGCGATTTTCGCGGGCATGGTCGTGGGCGGCACGCATCTGAGTGTCGAGAACATACTGCACATAATACCAGAAGGCCACCTTATTATATAGTTCGGTGCCAGCCTTTGCCATTTCGTCGCGCTCCTTGTCGGGCAGTGCGTGGTGGTCGGGCCACTCGCTGAATGTGGCGTTACCATATAGGTCGCGATAGTAGCAGAACGCGGCGTAAGGCACGAGCCACTCCTTGTTGCCGTTGAAGAATGCCTTGTAGGCGGCCGCCTTGTCAAGCTTTGCCTTTTCCTGCTCAAACACCTCGCGCAGATATTCCATCTTGGCAGCAAACACACGCTCGTAGTCAATCTGCGGCAGGGCATTCAGCTCCTTCTGCAGTTCGGCATAATGCTGTCGGCGCGCCTTGTCCTTCAGCTCGGGCAGCTGGCGCAGGTCGGCATACTGTGGATGCAGGGCATAGATGCTTATGCTGTTGTAGGGGTAAGAGTCGGTCCAGGTATGGGTTATGTTGGTGTCATTGATGGGCAGAATCTGCAGTATGCGCTGGCCGGTGCTTGCCACCCAGTCAACCATTTTCGCGAGGTCGCCGAAGTCGCCCACGCCGAAGCTGCCTTCCGAGCGAAGCGAGAATACCGGCACCACCACTCCTGCGCCACGCCATGGATAAATGGAGAAGTAGGCATAGCCCAACTCAAACACGGCCACGTCGCCGTTATTCATCTTTGGCACATCAATGCGTCGGTTGTTGGCGTTCTCCCAAAGCGGGGTGTAGTCATTTTCCGCGTCGAGCACGACAAACTTCATTTCAAAAGCCTCAGCCGTAATGTTTGAGGCGTCGATGTCGGCCACCCACTCGTTGGGTTGCTGCTCGGTCATGGGGTATGCCTTGATGGCCTCCCAATTGCCCAGTTCGGCAATGTCGCCCATGATGGCCAGCCTCTCGTTGCCCCTAAGCTGCGGCGCGCGCACCTTGACCTTGATGGTTTTCGAGAACAAGACCTTCTTGGCTTCACTTTTCGTACGCGAAGCCACGCAGTCGGTCACTGCCGAACTGTAGAGATATGAATCCTCTGGTATGTCTATCCAGTGGTCCATGCACACGTAGTGTACGCCTTTCTCCGAAGTCATGGCCAATCGGTGTGGCTCGACGAGCCATTCGCGCCTCACTTCAATGCCGTTTTTCACGACACTGTAGAAGTAGTTTATCACCGAGCCGGGCTTGGCCAAAATATTGACACTGCAACTCCATGTGTTGCCGTCGCATGTCGCCATTTTAAACTGCTCTGTCGCCGTGGCGTTGCCGCTTGGCATTATGTTGAGCATTATCTCCTCGCCAAATATTGTACGATAAGACAGATTGAATAGTAATGTCATTGTTACGATTTTAAGTTTTCACAGGCCAAAAGTACTAATTATTTAGCTTTAGCCTTGTCATATATTGCGAAAATGGAACATTCTCTTTGCGCAAACGTTTGCACTGCCTACATCTTTGCCAGCGTCTTGTCCTTCACCCAGAACACGCATACGGCGCCTATCACGAGCGACAGTCCGGCCACAATCATCATGTTGTACTGACAACTGCCAACTGCCGACAATATGGCGCCGCCACAGGCCGCAGCCACAATCTGCGGAATGCAGATGGTGCCGTTGAACAGGCCGAGATATACTCCCATGTGGCCATAGCCTTCAAGGGCGTTGGTGACAATGGCGAAAGGCATGGCGAGCATTGCGGCCCAGGCACAGCCAATGAGTACGTAAGGAATGAACAGCATGTACTGGTTGGTGATGTAAGGCACCATACAGAAGCCTAAGCCGCCCACAATGAGGCTCACCGAATAGGCCACTTTGCGGTCGCGGATGTTGGGAAGTACGGTGGCCCAAATGACGCTGCCCACGGCCTGCACGGCAAACAGCACGCCCACCCAGTTGCCAGCAGCCTGATAGCCTGCACTTGTCGGGTCGGCGGTGTTCCAACAGGTTTCGGCAATGGTGCCGTTGGTGTAGGTCCACATATACATGAACGCCGCCCAGCAGAAGAACTGCACGATGCCAACGGTCCAGAATGCGGCAGGTGCATTCTTTAGCAGTTTGACGATGTTCACCTTGTCTTCGTTGAGGTTGGTTTTCAGACCGTGGTATTCAGCATATTCAGCCGGTGGCATCTCCTTCACCTTCACCGTGGTGTAGATGACGCAGAGAATGAGTATGGCCGCACCAATGTAGAACGAATAGATTACAGTGTCGGGTATTACGCCCTTGGCGGCAATGTTGCTAATGCCGAGCATGGTGAACAGGAACGGGAACACATAGCCAACCAGCGAGCCTGCATTGCAGAGGAAACTCTGAATGGAATAGGCCAGCGCCTTCTGCTTCTCGTTAACCATGTCGCCCACCAGCATCTTAAACGGCTGCATGGCCAAGTTGATGCTCGTGTCGAGAAACATGAGCGAGCAAAGGCCAAACACCATGGCCGTGTTGACCGCCATGCCAAACGAGCCGGAGTTGGGCAGCAGACACATGACAAGAACGGCCACGGCCGCACCGATAAACAGATAAGGAATGCGTCGGCCAAAGCGGCACCAAGTCTTGTCGCTCAGCGTTCCGATGACAGGCTGGACGATGATGCCCATCAGCGGCGGCAGAATCCAGAAATAGCTCAGCTGGTGAGGGTCGGCTCCCAGCGTGGCGAATATTCTTGAGATGTTGGCACTTTGGAGAGCGTAAGCTATCTGCACTCCAAAAAATCCGAAGCTGATGTTCCATAGCTTCATGAAAGGTAAATCGGGTTTCTTTTTCATTGTTAATTATTTTTATTTGTATCTCATTTATTGTCCTACGACCAAAAAACATTTCTCCAGTGAGGGAAATTTTGTTCCCTCGTTAGGCAACAATTTTTTTTATTGGATATTGAATGTTGAATATTGAAATGCAGCGCATGAAATGTTGAATAATATTCAACCTCCCACCTCCTTCGTCGTCCCCCTTATTACGAGCCTTGTCTTCACGATGCGTCGCTCCACCTTGCCTTTCGGTATCACGCCCTCCACCTTTTTTATTAATATGTCAACAGCCTCAGAGCCTACTTTTCGGCCTCGCTGCTCGATGGTTGTAAGCATGGGGTCGCAGGCTATGGCACGCTGTCCGTTGGTGAATCCGCATATCTGTATGTCCTCAGGCACGCGAAATCCCATACGCTTGGCCGCATACATTATTCCGATGGCCGTATCGTCGTTCACGGCAAAGAAGCCGTCGGGACGGTCTTCCTTGTTCAACAGCTCGGGCGTAATTATCTCAGCGTCGGGACGGTTGTCGCAAAACCTCGTCAGAGCAGTGTCGATGGGCAGTTTGTGCTTCAGCAAGGCGTCCTTATAGCCATTGTAGCGGTTCTTTGATATTTCAAGAGTCATGGGCGAGCCGAAGAAGGCTATGCGGCGGCATCCCGCCTTGATGAGATATTCGACGGCGGTGAACGCTCCCTTATAGTCGTCAACCACCACACGGCTTGCATCCACTCCGGTGCAGATGCGGTCGTAGAACACCAGTGGCACGCCACTGTCAATCAAGCGGTTGAAGTGGTCGTAGTTTTTAGTGTCCTTGGCCTGCGAAACAATTATGCCGCACACCTTGTTTTCATAAAACGACTTGCAAATCTTCACCTCCCGCTCATACTTCTCGTCGCTCACGGCCACCATTATGCGGTAGCCGTGCTTGCTTGCCTCCTCTTCAATGCCTGCAAGCACCGAAGAGAAGAAGTAGTGGACTATTTCCGGCAGTATCACGCCAATTAGTTTTGGTTGCATCACCTTGCTGTTTCTCAGCGACTCGGCAATAGTGTTGGGGCAGAAGTTGTGCTCGTTGGCATACTCCTGTATAGCTATGCGCTTGCTTGCGCTTATTCGCGGCGAGTCCTTCAAGGCTCTCGACACCGTGGCTACCGACGTGCCGAAATGTTCGGCTATGTCCTTCATTGTAAGTTGTGCAAACTCCTTCATTTTTTAGGCTTAGTATGTTTGTTGGCTTTAACCGAGTGCAAAGTTATGTATTTCTTCGCATTGTTGTCATGCCACATTATTTAATAATTACGTTTTCAATGTGCAAACGATTGCACGTGCAAATATAGTGATTTATATCAAAAAATGAACAACATTGCAAAAGAAAAACTAATTTTGCAGCGTGAAACAACGTTTACAAGCATTCAAGCACCCCCAAAGGGGTCAAAACGAAATGAAACATTACATAACTAAAGAATTTCAAATAATTTTAAAACATGTATGATGAAGCAGGTAAAATTTAGAATTCCGCTAAGAATGATGGCCGTCTTGTTCGGTCTCGTTCTGTCAATCGGAGCCTTTGCGCAGATTACGGTCAATGGACATGTAAAGGACGCAACCGGCGAGCCGATCATCGGTGCAACCATCCGTGTTGCAGGTGAGCAAGGAGGTACTGTCAGCGACTTCGACGGTAACTTCCAAATCAAAGCTCCACAGGGAGCTACTCTCAACGTGACTTACATTGGCTATCAGCCAGCCAATGTCAAGGCTGCCCCTAATGTTGTGGTAACATTGGAGGATGATTCTAAGGTGCTTGAAAACATCGTAGTCATCGGTTACGGTGTGGCAAGGAAAAACGACTTGACTGGTTCTGTTATAGCCATCAAGCCTGACGAGAAAAACCATGGTATGGTGACCACTGCACAGGACATGCTCCAAGGCAAGGTGGCAGGTGTCAACATCAACTCTTCTACTGGTGAGCCTGGAGGCGGCGCGCAAATCCGCATCCGTGGCGGTGCATCACTCAACGCCAGCAACGACCCTCTTATCGTGATTGACGGTATGCAGATGGCAAGCGACCAGAAAGGTGTGGGCAACCCATTGGCATTGGTCAACCCTAACGACATCGAGAGTTTCACCGTGTTGAAGGACGCTTCTGCTACCGCCATCTATGGTAGCCGTGGTTCTAACGGTGTCATCATCATTACTACCAAGAAGGGCCGCCGCAACCAGTCGCCAAAGGTTGCCTACAACGGCAACGTTTCAGTCAGCACAGTTGCAAAGAAGCTCGACGTGATGAATGCAAGCGAATATGTTTCGTTCATCAAAGACTATTATGGAGAAGGCTCTTCGGCATGGAACAACCTCGGCTGGAAGCAGTTCAACGACGACGGTACTCCTAACGTAGCTGCAGGCACATACGACACCGACTGGCAGGATGAAATATTCCATGGCGGTGTGAGCCATGACCACAACGTAAGCGTATCGGGCGGCTTGGGCAACACAAAGTGGGCCATGCCATATCGTGTCAGCGTGGGCTACACCAACCAGCAGGGTATTCTGAAGGGTTCTGACTACAGCCGCTTCACAGCCGGCTTCACTGCTAATCCTTCGCTCCTCGAAGACCACCTGAACCTGAACGTGAACGCCAAGTATTCTTATTCAAAGACCAACCCCGGCGGTCAGGATGCCATTGGACATGCTACAAAGATGGACCCGACTCGTCCTGTGACAAGCACCGACGAGATGTATAAGAACTGGGGCGGCTATTGGCAGTGGACAAAGCCCGTGTCGGAATATGACCCGACTTTCCCATACGCACGCAATGACGACGCTCCAAAGAACCCGGTTGAACTTATCGACCACTACACGTTCAACAAGAACGCTCACGTCATGCTCGGCAACTTCGAGGCCGACTATAAGATTCACGGCTTTGAAGACCTGCACCTGCACATGAACCTGGCAGGACAGTATTCTTTCGGTGCAGAATACACCGATGAGAATCCCAAATCGACCTATGGATTCTATTACGGAAGCGTTGGCGACAACACCGAAAAGAGATACAACATTCAGGCCACTGCTTATGCACAGTACATAAAGGACATCAACAAGGACAACCATTTCGACATCATGGCCGGCTACGAGTACAGCCGCATGAAGTATTGGGGTGACAGCTGGTACAAGAGTTTCTACCCCACTACATTCGAGGGCAAGGACGACGATGGCAATGCACTGGCAGGAACAGTAAAGAGCAACACCACCAACTACTGGAAAGGACAGGTAATCCTTGTCAGCTGGCTGGGCCGTCTGAACTACTCTTTGCTCGACCGCTATCTCTTCACCGCCAACGCTCGTTATGACGGTTCGAGCCGTTTCGCCGACGGCCATCGTTGGGGCTTCTTCCCATCAGTAGCCTTGGCATGGAAAATCAACTCCGAGCCTTTCCTCAAGAACGTAAAGAGCATCAGCGACTTCAAGCTGCGCCTCAGCTGGGGACAGACTGGTCAGCAGGATACCGGCGTTGAATATTATACTCCTACTTACGTTCACGGAACAAACAACCACTACACTTATCCTATTGGACCCGACAACGACGGTACACTGTGGAAGCCCAACAAATACAATGAGGACCTGACATGGGAAACGACTACAACTTACAACGTAGGTATCGACTTCGGCATGTGGAACCAGCGCCTCACCATGTCGTTGGACCTCTATAAGCGCAAGACGACCGACCTGCTTTGTCAGCCTACCATTCCCGCCGGCATGAACCTCGACAACACTTTGCTGCTCAACGCAGGTGAGGTGGACAACGAAGGCTTCGAGTTCTCTATCAACGGCAAGATTATCCAAAGCAACGACTGGTACTTCGAAATGGGTGCAAACGTGGCTTACAACAAGAACAAGGTGTCAGAACTGTATGGCGGACGCGACAAGATTGAGGCTGGCATGCAGGTAGGCCAGAACATGAACCTCACATACCACAAGGTAGGCGAGCCGGCCAACTCGTTCTTCGTTTACCAGCAGGTTTACGATGCCGACGGCCGTCCAATCATGGGTTGCTATGTTGACCGCAACGCCGACGGTCTTATCGACGACAACGACCGCTACTTCTACAAGAACATTGCAGCACCTTGGACAGGCGGCGTAAACATCAAGCTCGGCTACAAGAACTTCGACCTCGGAACAAACTTCCGCGCAAGCCTCGGCAACTATGTATATAACGACATCGTACAGGGCAAGATGAACACATCGGTTCTCTACAACGGTTCAAAGGGCTACTACGAAAACAGCACAACTGACATTGTAAAGAACGGATGGACTTCTTACAACTATCCTCTTTCTGACTATTTCGTGCAGAACGCTTCGTTCCTGAAGTGCGACAACATCACACTGGGCTACTCTTTCGAAAACCTCTTCAAGTGTGCAAAGTATGAGGGCATCTCAGGACGTGTATATGCTTCATGCACCAACGTATTTACAATCACCAACTATGATGGTCTCGACCCGGAGCAGCCTTCAGGACGCGAGAGCAGCGTATATCCACGTTGCCGCACATTCCTCTTCGGTCTTAACCTCAACTTCTAAATAATATAAATAAGAAATAAGTCATGAAAATAAAGAATATAAAACTGATGGCTCCGGCCGTTGCCATGTTGTTCTCTGCAACGCTTACTTCTTGTATGGCAGACCTTGACAAGGGCAACATTGATCCCAAGGCCGACAGCACGCCGAACATAATGGGATTGTACTCCAAGTGCTACGCCAGCTTCATCATGGAGGGAAATGACGGCAATGCCGACTTCACCATCGACGACGGTGGCAAGTCAACACTGATTCGTAATGTATATAACTTCAACGAAGTGTCAACCGACGAAGCCATCTGCTGGTGGTCTGACGGTGGCATCGCCGAGGAGGTAAGCCTCAACAAGGTTTCGCCAAGCAACGCCACGCTGCGATTCCTTTACTACCGCCTTGCTTGTAACATAACCTTCTGCAACAACTTCCTGCAGGTGGCTGAAGACAAGACAATGCTGGCCGAGGTACGCTTCATCCGTGCCTACAACTACTTCCTCGAACTGGACTTCTTTGGCGACCCTACATTCACCACAACCATCTCAGGCGAAACGCCTAAGCAGGCCCACGCTTACCACAAGGACTTCGATGCCGGCAAGACTTATACTCGTGCCGAACTGCTGAAGATGGGTAGAGAGTTTATGTTCACATGGCTCGTTGACGAGCTGAAGGCCGCTGAAGCCGACATGATTGAGCCTAAGGCAAAGACCGACAGCGACCCCAACTACGGCCGTGCCGACAAGGCAGCCGCATGGCAGCTCCTCGCCCGCCTCTATCTTAACGCCGGTACTTATCTTAACGGCGACGGCCAGAACAATCCTTACTGGAAAGAGGCCAAGGAATATGCCGAGAAGGTCATAAACTCCGGTTATACTCTCTTCACCGCCGACAAGATGTCGGCCGACGCCAAGAACCTTGGCTATAAGCCTTACGACCTGCTCTTCATGGGCGACAACGGCTCGAACGGTGCAAGCTGCGAGGCTGTGCTTCCTCTGAAACAAGACGGAGCCGTCACTCAAGGTTGGGGTGGCTCTATGTTCATGATTGCCGCTCTTTGGGATCCTGCAATGAAGTCGGTACTCGGCATCTCTCCAGGTACAACAGCCAACAACTGGGCTGGTATGCGTCTGCGCCCTGCATTCATAGAGAAGTTCGTTGACAATGCTACTTCACTCGAAGGAAAGAGTGCCAAGGATATTCGTTCACTCGGCATCGACGACCGTCTGTTGATTGACGGCTCTCCAAATGCCGACGGCGACAAGCGTACAGCAAGTTTGAAGAACAACTCTTCATTCATACAAGGTCTTCCAACCGTAAAGTGGAACAACAACTACTCTAACAATGGCAATCCTCACGATGAATACTGTGTGGACACCGACTTTTTCCTGTTCCGTGTAGCAGAGGCTTACCTCATAGCAGCTGAGGCTGACATGCATCTCAGCGGTGAAGGCTCGGCAACTGCCAAGAAGTATCTCGACGCTATCCGCAACCGTGCGAATGCAGCTACCAAGACATCTTACACACTTGATGATATTCTCAACGAGCGTGCCCGTGAGCTTTACACCGAGGGCCATCGCCGCACCGACCTCATCCGCTTCAACCAGTATGGTGGCAACAAGGCAACCTATTCATGGGAAGGCAAGGGAGGCACAATGCAGAATGGCGAGCTTGCCAAGGGCGGACGCTTTGAAGAGTTCAGAAATGTCTATCCTATTCCGGCAAGCGAGGTGCAGGCCAACTCTAACCTGACTCAGATTGACGGATACAACGAGACTGAATAACAACATTGTAAAACGAATAATACAAATACGCAATATGAAGAAAACATTATTGCTTGGCACAATGCTTGTGGGCATGGCCAGCTTATTCACAGCGTGTGAGGATGACCGCGACTCTAACCCAACGCTCATCCAGCCAACGAGCTTGGCTCTCAACACTCCAGCGTATGTGAATCAGACCATTGACTTGGAAAATACTTCCACATTGAAGCTCACATGGTCGCAGCCTAAATTCACCGCCGAAAACGCTCCGGTGAATGCGACTTACGAGATACAGATTTCACCCACCAACTCGTTCACCAAGACGGTGGCAGAGGCCAACGCCGACGAGAGCGGAGCTACCGTAGCAGACTACGATGTAATACCAAATACATTCCAGACCTGCGATGGCGAATTGATTTGCTCAGACGTAAATACTTCACTGTTGCAGATATGCAAGTGGACGGCCGACAATACTCCAAGCGAGAGCTCGCTGTTCGTACGCATAGTGGGCTACATACTCGAAGGCACCAAAAAGCTCAACGAAATTGCATCAAACACCATAGAGCTTAAAATCACTCCATACTACCGCGACCTTCGCGATGCCGATCCTATCATCTGGTATCTCCTTGGTAATAATATCGGAGATGGCGGTTGGAGCACAAGCAACGAGAAGATTGGCGTCAGCACAATGCCAATGTTCCTGATTCCTGGCTACAAGTATGACAAGGGAAGTGGCGAGGGTGACATCCAGTTCATCAACTACTTCAACACCGACGGATTCAAGATCAATCCTTCTAACCTTGGCGACTGGGACAACGGATTCATGAGCGGTGGTTCAGCAAATACAGCCGTATTCCGTGGCGGTGCTGGTGATGCAGGAAACATTTGGGTTGAGCCAGCCGGTTACTACAAGATTGTGGTCAACACCAAGGACAAGACCTGTACCATCACTCCTTACGAGGCAACTCCGAAGGTATATGACATGATTTGCATCACTGGTTCGTTCTGCGACTGGACTGACGTCAACATGACTCCGGCCAACAAGACAGGCGAGAACCACGTTTGGGCTTACGAGCTGACTGTACCAGAGGGCGCTGTAGAGCAGATTAAGTTCAAGATTCCGGCTTCTTGGGACACCAACTGGGGTTACGGCACTGCCGACGGCGAAGTTAACGTATGCGGCAAGGGCACGTCAGGTGGCAAGAACATCGGTGTGGCTGAAGGAACTTGGATTATAATGTTCAACGACATGACAGGCGAGTTCAGCATTATCAAGAAACAACAGTAAACATTTTATCATTATTCGAGTATGACAAAGAAAATATTATATAGTATCGCCATAGTTGCAGGACTCGCTTCCTGCAACGGCGACTACGACGATTGGGCAACTCCTCAAAGCAATGCTGCGAGTGAAGCCATCGACCAATTTCACCTGCAAGTAGTCCAGACTTTGATGGATATTGACTTTGCGGCTGAACACGGCGACAGCCTCCTGTTTTTCACAACAAACCTGCAAGAGGGTGTGGCCGTTACCGACGGTTTCGACCTGACGCTTTCAAACAATGGTGAGAATCCATGCCAAATTCAGGCGTCAGCAGAGGGCAAGGTGGCTACGGCCGACTTGGAGAATGCAGTAATTTCAATATTCGGAAAGAAACCGGTGGAACGTACTGTATATACAGACATTCATGCCAAGATAGCCGTTACAACGCCTGACGGTGTCGTTACTGTGGACAAAACCTTCGTTACTATCCTGTTGAGTGCGAAGCCTAATGCACCTTTCATCTCTACGGGCTACTACCTCATTGGCAACATGACCAACAATTGGGATGCAAGTGCAATGATTCCTTTCAATCATTCGGGCAATGACGTTTATGAAGACCCCGTTTTCACGGTATTCTTTGAAACGACCGACGTTGACCAATATTGGAAGATTATTCCGCAGAGCAATGTTGACGCTGGTAACGTTTGGGCAGAGCCTGAGGACGGAACGGGTGTCGTTGGCGTCGCCGTTGATGGTGACACAAGCGAATCTGGCTTGTTGATAACCAATGGCCCGAAAGCAGCTAAGATTGCCACTCCCGGCAAGTATAAGATGACCATCAATATGATGGAATACACTTATTCTATTGAAGCAGTCAAGTGGAGTCCGTTCATTTATGAAATTGGCAACAACACAGGTTGGACTGGAGTTAATCCGCTTGCTCAGAATGGTGAAGGCACATATCAGGGCTACTGCTGGATGGACGGCGGCTTTAAGTTCAAGCCAAATGCCGACAACTGGGACGGCGACTGGGAAATGGTTTCTGACCTTGGCAACAACGAATATACTTTCGATACCGCAGGCAAATCGGACTTCCCAGGCCTCAATGGCTTCTACGAGATGAACATCGACCTCGTCAATATGACGGCCAAGATGGTTGAGGTTAAGTCAATCACATGTGTAGGTAACCACAACGAGTGGAATCAGGCTGACGCCACTCAGCACATGACCTACAACAAGGATGCCGGCTGCTGGGAGATAACCACCACTCTGAAGGATGGCTTCAAGTTCGCCATGAACGACGCTTGGACAGTATCTTGGGGCGGAGCCAATGGCGATCCGACATCTTACAACGATTTGACACAGAACAGTGGTAAGGATCTGAATACTCCTGATGGTGACGGTACCTACAAAGTACAGCTCTACCTCAGTTATGAAGGCAACAACAAGGTCGTTATAACAAAGCAGTAAATCTGTGACTGATGAATCCCCTTCATCCATATTCATAAACTACCCCCGAGGGGCGGCGGCACCGATGCCACCGCCTCTCACTTTTTTTGCCGCAAAAGTTTGGAGGTTTCGTTCTTTCTTCGTATATTTGCAGCGTAATTTAAATTATAACTTATGAATTATAGAATAGCTTATATTATATATTGTATAAGGAAGTTCGCTGAACGCTTTGGCATTACAGTCAAAGAGGCTTTTGATTACTTGCATAAGTATAAAGGCATCGAGTTTCTTGACTGTTGTTATGAGGCAGAACACACGTTGTCCTTTGATGATGCGGTAGATGACCTGACTGCCGTATGTTTAAAGCATGGAGGCAATTTGTCATGATTGAACTTTTCCACGGTACGAATGTGCATTTCGATAATATTGAGTTGTCGAAATGCCGTCCATATAAGGATTTCGGCAGGGGATTCTATCTGACGGACATAAGGCGACAAGCTGAGGAAATGGCGGTTCGACGCACAAAAATAAGTAGAGGCGGTGAGCCTGTTGTATTAATGTTCTGTTTTGATGATGATTTACTGACCAATGGTGATTTAAATGTACTGCAATTCGACAGTCCTTCCGTAGAGTGGGCTAATTTTATTTTGAAAAATAGGATGGATAGAGATTACCATCATGAATACGACATTGTCATAGGACCCATAGCCGATGATGGTGTAGTGTTACAGTTAGATTTGTATGTACGCCATCTCATTTCATTGGAACAGCTGGTTAGGGAACTTACATATAGAAAATTAAGCAGGCAATATTGTTTTGCGACTGAGCTCGCGATATCAAAATTATTGATGTTATGATTGACAACGATAAAATACAGTATTTGATTGATTCCAATTTAGAGCAGGTGGCATCATTGTTCCTGTCTGACAATAATTCAAGTTTGGAGGAAGCATTAAATGTAGTTTACAACTCTAAGTGGTTTGAGGCATTGAACAATCCCGATACTGGACTTTATTTCCAAAGTCCTCTCTATAATTACGAATTGTTAAAGGAAGAATGGTTGTGCTCGACTTTGACCTCGCAAGGATGTACGCGGGTCATAGGGACACGCGGGTCATAGGGAAGAATTCTGCTATATTGACTATATGTCATGAGTCGTCGATGCCGCCACCCCTCCCTTTTTCCGACGCAACCGTTTGGAAGGATGCAGAATTGGAATAGTTACTTATTAAGCTTTGTGGCGACTTTTAGTCGCTTGTAGTCTTTATATCTAAACAAAAAGCACTTAAAAAATGCAAATATTGCACTTTTATTCAATAATTTCAAGTAAATTACGTAATTTTGCAGAAATTAATACGTTATATATATTATGAAGATATTTGCAATAGGTATGAACTACCTACAACACACGGCTGAACTCGACGGTACGGCCTATAAGCCAGAAGCACCTGTGATATTCACTAAGGCTGACTCGGCACTATTGAAGGACCACAAGCCTTTCTTCATTCCCGACTGGTCAAAACAAGTGGACTATGAAACGGAAATCGTAGTCAGGATATGCCGTTTGGGTAAAGGAATACCCGAAAGGTTTGCACACAGATATTACGACGCAGTGACCGTGGGCATCGACTTTACGGCACGCGACATACAGAAGGAAATGAGAGCCAAAGGCATGCCATGGGACCTGTTCAAAGGTTTTGACGGCTCGGCGGCTATTGGCGAATGGGTGCCAAAAGAGAAATTCCTCGACGTGCAGGCATTACACTTCCACCTCGACATCAACGGCAAGACGGTACAGGCTGGATGCACAAGCGAGATGGTGTTCAAAATAGACGAGATAGTCAGCTACATAAGCAGATTTTTCACACTCAAGACAGGCGACATAATATATACAGGAACGCCTGCAGGCATAGGACCAGTACATATTGACGACCACCTCGAAGGCTTTATAGAAGAACGAAAGGTGCTGGAGTTCAACTGCAAATAGTCCATACACATTAACACCAACGAATGAAAAAAAGAACATTACTATCAGGCCTTTTCTGCGCTCTTGGCTGCATAGCCGCCTTTGCGCAGTCGTTCCGCAACCTGACCGCACGGGAGGTCAGGATTGACGACGCATTGCCGGTAGTAAGCCAAACATTCGCCATCGACAATGCCAACGGCTCATACTACGTGAGCCTGGACTATCCTGAATACATCGACATGACCGCCAGCGACATCAAGCGCATTGAAAAGCTGACATGCGAAAAGCTGCCACCTACGCCTCATATCGACATCAACATCGGTGTGGAAAGAAAGAAGGCTTCGCTGACCGCCTCGTTCGTTCCGATAGTGTTCAAAGACGGACGGTGGAAAAAAATTGTAAGTTTCAAGCTCACTCTGCATACGGCAGCAATGAGCAAGGCAAAAGCTGCCACAGCCAGCGCACAGGAAAGATATGCAAGCCACTCGGTGTTGGGCCAAGGAAGATGGGCAAAGATTAGAGTGGCCGAATCGGGAATACACGAGCTTACGGCAGCCGTGGCACGAAAAGCGGGATTCAACGACTTGTCGCGTGTCAGGATATACGGTTATGGAGGAGCATTGCAACCCGAAATGCTTACCGACAACTATCTGCGCTCGACCGACGACCTTAAGGAAGTGGCTTCGTGCATGTCAGGAGGCAAACGGTTATTCTATGCGCAAGGCCCTATAAGCTGGACAAGCAACGGAAGGACGAGAAACCCCTACTCCGACTATGGCTACTACTTCCTGACCGAGAGCGACACGGCAGTTGACCTGACGAGCGAGGCCGACTTCATGGAAAAGCACTGCCCTATCGACAACAACGCACTTTACGAACGCGATGACTTTGCATGGTATCACGGCGGCCGCAACCTTTACGACTCGCAACTGTTCGGCAACGGCACTAACCGCGACTACAGCCTAAGGCTGAAAAAAACGCCTACGACAGGAAAACTGACTGTCGTGTTGTCAGCCGACAAGGCAACCACCGCCACCGTGAAACTAAACGGAGAAACATTAGGCAGCGTGTCGATAGCAAGCGGCGGAGGCTACGACTACGCCAAGACATCGACAAAGACTTTCAACATAACGACTGAGTCGGAACAAAACACCGTAAGCATACAGCAAACAGGCGACGGCAACATGCGGCTTGACTATATTGCACTGCTTGGCGACGCTACTGCCGACAAGCCCGACTTGGCGACAGCTACGGTTCCCGCCGCCGAATTCGACTGCATGATAAGCAACCAAGACCTGCATGCAGACGAAGGCATAGACATGGTTATAGTGGTGCCGCAAAGCCAAAAATGGACCTCGGAGGCAGAACGGCTCAAGGACATGCACGAACGCAGAGACGGCATGAGGGTGAAGATCGTGGCCGAAGACCAGCTGTGGAACGAGTTTTCGAGCGGCACACCCGACGCCACAGCCCTACGACGATACATGAAGATGCTGTACGACCGCGCCTCAACCGAAGCCGACATGCCCAAACACCTGTTGCTCTTCGGCGACGGGGCATGGGACAACCGCATGCTGACAACCGAATGGAAGGGAGAAAACCGCAACGACTTCCTGCTGTGCTTTGAAAGCGAAAACTCGCTGAGTGCCGTGAGCTGCTTCGTCACCGACGACTTCTATACAATGCTCGACGATGAAGAGCAACTGAGCGTAGGCACACAATACACAGGAAAACCCGACGTGGCTGTTGGCCGACTGACGGCAAGAACAGCGCAGGAAGCCAAGACCATGGTTGACAAAATAATCAACTACACCGAAAACGGCGAACCCGGCACATGGCGCAACACCCTCGTGTTTATGGGCGACGACGGCAACAAAAACATACACATGCAAGATGCCGACGATGCGGCGGAGGCCGTAAGGGCATTGGCGCCGGCCATGGACATAAAGAAAGTGATATGGGATGCCTACAAATTAGAGAGTTCATCGACGGGCAACAGCTATCCAGACGTGACAAAACTGCTGAGGCAACAAATGCAAAAGGGGGCACTGCTGATGAACTACAGTGGACATGGACGCGCCGACTGCCTGTCGCACGAATACGTTCTGCGACTCGTCGATTTCAAGTCGATCAAGACCTCACGACTGCCCGTGTGGATAACGGCATCGTGCGACATAATGCCTTTCGACGGACAAGAAGAAAACATTGGCGAAACGGCAATGTCGTATGGCGAGGGTGGAGCTATCGCCTTTTTCGGCACAACACGCACCGTGTATGCCGACCGCAACAGATACATCAACCAGGCCACACTGAAACATCTATTCACAAAAGATGAGGCAAACTCAATGCCAACATTAGGCGAAGCCATAAGGAAGGCAAAAGTGGAACTGGCGAGCACATATACAGCCGAAACGGGCAGCGCCTTGCAGGACCTGACCGTCAACAAGCTGCAGTATGTACTGCTTGGCGACCCTGCGCTCAAACTGCCCTGCCCCAACATGGCGGCTGAGGTTGACAGCATTAACGGCCAAGCCATAAGCGCAGGCAACACAACAACGCTGAAGGCGGGCGAAACCGTAAGGATTTCAGGACGAATAAAAGACAACAACGCAACGGCCACCGACTTCAACGGACAGATAAACGCCACCGTAAAAGGTGCCGAAGAAACCATAACATGCCGAATGAACAACACCACTGCCGATGGTACCGACTGGGCCTTCAAATACGTTGACCGAACCAGCGTGCTGTTCAGAGGCAACGACAGCATACGCAACGGACTGTTCAACATAGAATTTGTTGTGCCCAAAGACATTGTATATAGCGAAAACACAGGACAGATACTTCTGTACGGCATGGACGCAAACGGCAGACAGGCAAACGGCGAATATGAGGGCATTGCCTTCAACGGCACTGCATTGGACAGAAGCGATGCCATAGGGCCTTCAATATATTGCTATCTCAACTCGTCGGCGTTTGTCAATGGCGACATGGTTAACCATTCACCTTATTTCATAGCCGAGCTGAACGACGAGAGCGGCATCAACGCTACAGGCACCGGCATCGGCCACGACCTGCAGCTGACCATCGACGACGACCCGAACAAGAGCTACACTCTTAACGATTACTTCACATTCGATTTCGGCAGCTATCAAAGCGGAATGGTGGGATTCCAGATACCCGAACTCTCAGAAGGCGACCACCACCTCACATTCCGCGCTTGGGACATTTACAACAACTCGTCAACAGCGTCGCTCAACTTCACCGTAGGAGGCAACGCCACGCCTAAGGTGCTCGACATTGTGTGTACAAAAAACCCGGCGTCAACATCGACATCGTTCCGCATCATCCACGACCGCATAGGCAGTGACATGGACGTAACCATCGACATTTACGACATGGCAGGACGGAAGATATGGTCTAAACAACAAAACGAAACGCCAGCCAGCAACACCATCTCCATCGACTGGGACCTGAACTCAGCCGGAGGCAGCAGGATAGGCAATGGCATTTACCTCTACAGGGTAAAAATGTCAAACTCGGAAGGCGTTTTTACGTCGAATGCAAAAAAACTCATCATTTTAAGCAATAAATAAAAAACAATATCCGTTTTCTTACAAAACATGACAATGAAACGACTGATAATAATAGTTGCAGCAATTATAGCCACAGTGACGGCCACGGCACAAGACGACAAGCTGTCGGAGTTCAACCAAGTGGAACACGCTGTAATCTCGCAAACCATTGCCCCCGACGCAAGAGCGGCAGGTATGGGCGACGTTGGCGCTGCCACCGACCCTGACGTCAACTCACAGTACTGGAACCCCGCAAAGTATCCATTTTGCATCAGCCGTGCAGGCCTTTCGCTAAACTATACTCCATGGCTGCGCCAACTTGTAAACGACATCGACCTCGCCTACCTGTCAGGTTATTACCGCATTGGCGACTATAGTGCCATTTCAGGTTCTTTGCGCTATTTCTCGTTGGGCGAGGTTATTACCGCCAACGAGACCATGACCGTCAACCCTTACGAGATGTCCATCGACGTTGCCTATTCTCTCATGCTTAGTGAGCATTTCTCGTTGGCGGCAGCACTGCGCTGGATATACAGCGACCTGCGCTACGACTATTCGGAGGATTCGGCTCCGGCATCGGCTTTCGCCGCCGACATAGCCATGTATTACAACAATTACTTCAACATGGGCAACCGCGAATGCCAGCTTGGCCTCGGACTCAACATAAGCAATGTGGGCAGCAAGATATCGTATTACGGCGACGACCGCAGCCAGTTTCTGCCCGCCAACCTCCGTCTTGGAGCCTCACTGCTGATACCTGTTGACGAATACAACCGCTTCTCTATCAATGCCGACGCGAACAAACTGCTCGTTCCCACTGTTCCCAAGCAAGAAGAGGGCGAAAGTTCAGCCGACTATCAGGAACGCGTGATACGCGAATACAGCGATGTAAGTGCTATATCAGGCATATTCAAGAGCTTCAGCGATGCACCTGGAGGCTTTAAGGAAGAACTGCAGGAAATACAATGGAGCGTGGGTGCCGAATACGTGTATCACGACCAGTTCTCACTGCGTGCAGGCTATCATCACGAGAGCCAGAACAAAGGCAACCGCAAATACTTCACCGTAGGTGGAGGTTTCCGCATGAACGTATTCTCGCTCGACGTTGGCTATGTCATCTCGACAGCCCAAAGCAACCCCCTCGACCAAACCCTGCGTTTCACACTTGCGTTTGACATGGATGGAATAAAAGATTTGTTTAGAAGATAAAAACATGATATGAAAATAAGAGTAGGATTTGGATTTGACGTCCACAAACTGGTTACAGGACGCGACCTATGGATGGGCGGAATAAAGATTGAGCACAAGCTGGGCCTACTGGGTCACAGCGATGCCGACGTATTAATTCACGCCATCTGCGACGCACTGCTTGGCGCTGCCAACATGCGCGACATAGGTTATCACTTTCCCGACACTTCGGCCGACACACTTGACATCGACAGCAAGATACTGCTGAAAAAAACTGTTGACCTCATTGCCACCAAAGGCTATCAAGTTGGCAACATCGACGCGACCATTTGTGCCGAACGTCCAAAGATGAACCCACACATACCAGCAATGAAACAATGCCTCGCCGCCATAATAGGCTGCGACGAAGACGACGTATCCATCAAGGCTACAACGACAGAAAAACTTGGTTTTACCGGACGTGAGGAAGGCATTAGCGCCTACGCTACCGTTCTCATTGAAGGACAATAAAAAAAACGCCGCCACTCATCAACGAGCCGCGACGTTCAAAGCCTATGTTTAACTAAAAATCCTTTTCATATGATTTCTGACTTAGTTTAGTCAGAGTCCCGAAGCTATAAATTATAGCTCTCGGGGCGTCATAACTAAAACTAATACTAACCTTGAAAGTTAAGGGAGCCTCGCGGCGGCCTCTGTTATCCACATTTAAAACTTTCTTTCTACCAATAACTAAAAACCTAAAACTATAAATATTACTACTAACCTAAAACAATCTATTAACCTTTTGACAATGCAAAGTTACAACTTTTTTCGCAATCTGTCAATAGAAAAATGCAAATAAGTGCCTAAAACATCGTTATTCTTGACTTAAATCAACGCATGTTTGCGCACACAACGCATTTTAACAGCAATTTCATACATTTTCACTAAATGTTTCAGTCAGCTTTATAGTTATACAATAACACGAGGTCAGTATTCAACCTTATCGTTCTTATCGGTCCACAGCTGAAATGCCTTGATGGCCTCGCTTCTCATGAATGCCTCCATGGGCTTTTTGCGTTGTGATACGGGTATGGATATTTCTTCATAAATGAAATCATCGTCAAAGCCGATGTTGGCTGCGTCCTTTCGGTCGTTGGCATAGTATATCCTATCAAGATGCGCCCAATATATAGCTCCAAGACACATTGGGCAAGGTTCACATGAGGTAAAGATGTCGCAACCTGACAGGTCGAAAGTGCCAAGCTTGGCTGATGCCTTTCTAATGGCATTCACCTCAGCATGGGCAGTTGGGTCGTGGTCGATGGTCACACTATTAGAAGCCTCAGCTATTATTTCGCCTCCTTTGGCAATGACTGCGCCAAAAGGGCCGCCACCATTCTTTACGCTTTCAATAGACAGTTGAATGGCTCTATGCATCAATTCTTTCTTTTCCATATTTATTAAGTTAACGAGTTGACAAGTTAACTCATCAACTCGTCAACTAATTAATCCATACCTTCAATGGTCTTTATCTTGCCATTTTCGTCGTATTCCAACTCACAAACCTTCAGGCTTCGGAGCCATGACTTGCCGCCCGATGGAACTGAATCGTGATGGAACAGATACCACTTGCCATTATATTCAAGTATGGCGTGATGAGTAGTCCAACCCACTACAGGGGTAAGAATAACGCCCTGATAGGTAAACGGGCCGTAGGGATTGTCGCCAACAGCATAGCAGAGCAAATGGCTGTCGCCGGTAGAATAAGAGAAATAGTACTTGCCATTATACTTGTGCATCCACGATGCCTCAAAGAAACGATGCGGATCGTCGGCCTTCAATGGATTGCCCTCGTCGTCAACAACAAAAATTGGACGAGGAGCTTCAGCGTAGTTCAGGCCGTCTTTGGTTAGACGTACGCAACGGCTTGGCAGCGAGTCTTCCTTACCTTCGGGCAGATGCGGTGTTTCAAGGTGGATATTGTCCTTGTAACGCTGCAGCTGTCCACCCCAAAGTCCGCCGAAATATACATAAACCTCACCATCGGCATCATCTTTGAAGGCACACATGTCGATGCTGTAGCTTCCAGCTATTGGAGCTGGTTGAGGAATAAACGGTCCAGCAGGGTTGTCGGCGATGGCAGCACCCCAATGGAACACGTCGTTGCGGTCTTTCAGTGGGAAATACATCACATATTTCTTCACCTTCTTGCTGTAGCCCATGCCGGCAGCCTGTTCTTCGGCATTGGTAGGCACCTCAGTCTCATATTCCTGTACATCGCAGTCCCAAAGCTGTCGTCCAGCCCAAGGAATATCCTCCTGACGCAACACGCAACCATGATCGGTGACAACGCCAGTCATTGGGTCGCCGTCGATTGAAAGGACGTGATAGTCCTTCATGATATACTGGTCGCCATTGTCGTTCTCGACATTCGACGCTTCCCAGTCGTGGCTGGGATAGATATAAATTTTGCCGTTGAACACATGAACGGATGGGTCTGCCATGTAGTCGGCAGGGAAAAGATAGCGTTTTTCTGTTTTCATAATTAATTAATTAAAGAGGTAAGAGGTGAGAGGTAAGAGGTAAGGGGTGAGAGAATTGTGAGCTGCGCAATACAGTACCTAAATTGCGGTATGACATTTCTCTCACCTCTCACCTCTCACCACTTACTTCTGATTATACATTTCTCGATTCTATTTCCTTATTTATCTTGTCAATAGTAGCATCGTCAAGTTCATACTTTGAAATAATGAACATGGCCAGGAGAAGGAGGGCGGCGGGAATGACGCATACGAGCCACAGAATACCCTCTTCAGCCAATGGACTTTGAGAAATTGACTTCGGATCGTAGGCAACATAAGCGAGGATAGCTGGAGCGACAACACTGCCAAGGGTCATACCGGCCTTGAAGAAAATGCCGGTAAGGGCGTTTACTATGCCGGCAATGCGCTTCCCACTTACATATTCGCCATAAGAAATCACTTCAGGCACAAGAGCCCACATGTAGCCTGTGGCAACGATGACGCCAGTAGATTTGACAAACTGTGCCACATATACATACATCATGCTTGGATTCTCCATCTTGGCCACAACATACAGGAATGCCATGCCCACTATGGCTACCGAGAGGAAGATGTAGAACATGTTCTTTTTACCAACGGCATTCTTTATCATTGGCACCAATGGCATGAAAATGAACGAAGGTGCGGAACCAAGACCCATGAATATGGACAGCTGTTCAGAAGTACCGTGCATGTTGCTGTTGATGAAGTAAGCACCTGCAGCATTGCCTATCGACATCATGGCAAAAGCAGTGATGAAGAAGAAAGCAATGACACGCAGAGGACGATTGTGGAAAAACTCCATCCAAAGGTCGCTTATCTTAACATTGGCACTCTCCTCGGCGTTCATCACCACCTTTTCCTTACACTGAGAGAAGCAGAACAGCAGCAATACCAAGCCCACTACAGCATAGATGGTCATCGTGGTGAACCATGCCACAGGGTCTTTTGGCAGACCATCGTGTACATCGTCGGTGAAATAGGCAATGAGCAGTGGCAAGCCTGAGCCTACCGCCAAGCCACCGCAGTTGGCCATAAACATTCTCACGGATGTAAGGATGGTTATCTCGTTGGTATCACGTGTGAGCGATGAATTCAAGGCTCCATAAGGAACATTGATGAACGTGTATAAGAGAGTCATTGCTATGTAGGTAACATAAGCATATAACAAAGAAGGGGCAAAACCGTTCCAGAAGCACAGAATGGCAAAACCCGACAATGGTATGCCTACAAATACAAGATAGGCACGATATTTTCCTAACTTGGGATTGTTCTTGTCGATGAGCGCACCAACGATAGGGTCCCAAATGACGTTAGCCACGTTGCCCACGGTAAACATTACCGACACATCGACGGCATCAAGACCATAGATGTCGGTGTAGAAAAACAACAGATACATGCATGTAGTCTGGAAAATGAGATTTTGCGCCAAATCTCCCGAGCCGAAGCCAATGCGCTGCAGCCACGACAATTTGTAGAATCCTTTGGATTCGCCTGAGTTGTTATTTGTAAGTTCCATCTTTTTTATTAAGTTATTTTGTTTCCAGTTAATATCTAATAGGCAATACAGTCCGTAAAGGGTGTTCACGAAACAAAGTCAAAGCAGGGCTTGTTTTTTTCAGTTACCCCCGCCGCAACTTCTCCCGAAGCAGCGGCGGGGGGCAAACCGAAACAAACTAACCTTAACTTAAAAAACGTGTTGCTATGAAACATTGTATCTCTTTAGAACGAAGACTGTCTTAAAGAAACAGCCCAAAAACCTATTCGGATTTCTTTTCGGTTGCAAAGGTAATATGATTTTTTATATTATTCCAATAAAAAATGTAACTATTACGTTTCCATTTGTTTCATTTTCGCCCAATAAGTGCATTTTTTTATGGTTTATGTAACAAATATAGCTTCTAAATGAAACATAGAGCAATATTGCAACAAAAAATAAATGGCGTTTTGCTTTGATATATCGATGTTTTATACTAACTTTGCAAAGCAAGAAGCCATTGGGCACCAAACCTGCAAGATAACCAGATTATAAAAAAATAAATATGAAGAAAAACTTACTCATCACACTATGCATGGCACTTTTCTTCGGTCAAACGTTGGCCGAAGACGGCTCGGCCTTGTGGCTAAGAGCGAAGCACAACAAGACAAAAGCGATAAAAGCCACATTTGACGCTCAGTATCGCAACACCATCGTAGAGAAAGCCTCTGACGAAATCAACCGCTATTGGCACGGAGGAGAGATTAGGCTCGTGGTTGACAAAAACCTCACTCTACTCAAAGACGGATTCCGCATCGAAAACGGAACAATCGTAGCTTCATGCCCAGAAGGCATTTTCTACGGTGCACACGAACTGATAAGACAGCAAGAAACGGGCTTGCCCTTAACCCAAGGCGACTTCATTCCAGCCTATGGCCTGCGTGTACTCAACCATTGGGACAACCTCGACGGCACCATAGAGCGCGGATATGCAGGCAAGAGCATTTGGCTTTGGGACGAAATAGAAGGTTCTTCAGCCAAGAAAATGAAGTGTTCAGCTGCATTAAAGGCAAAAATTGAGCAATATGCAAGGGCTAACGCCTCAATAGGCATCAATGGGTCGGTTATCAACAACGTCAACGCTTCGCCAAAGATTCTCACGCCTGAATATATAAATAAGGTGAAAGTAATAGCCGACATACTGCGCGAATACGGAATAAAGACCTATCTCTCGGTAAATTTCGCATCGCCCATGGTAATAGGCAACCTAAAGACAGCCGACCCACTCAACCCACAGGTAGCAAAATGGTGGAAGGCTAAGGCTAAACAAATTTATGCCACCATTCCCGACTTCGGAGGATTTCTCGTAAAGGCAAACTCCGAGGGACAGCCGGGGCCTGGCGACTACAACCGCACCCATGCCGAAGGGGCCAACATGCTCGCCGATGCAGTAAAGCCTTATGGGGGCATCATCATGTGGCGATGCTTCGTTTATGGAAACAAGCATAAGGGAGAAGACAGGGTAAAACAGGCTGTAACTGAATTTGAGCAGGTTGACGGACTGTTCCGTCCGAACGTCATACTTCAGGGAAAGAACGGACCGCTCGACTTCCAGCCCCGCGAGCCTTACGCCCCCATATTCGACGTTATGAAGAAGACACCGATGATGTCGGAATTGCAGATAACCCAAGAATACCTTGGACAAAGCATCCATCTCGTTTATCTCGCACCGATGTGGGAAGAATTTTTCAAGTTTGTCAAGCCAGACACAATGGTAGGCATAGCAGGAGTGGCCAACATTGGCGACGACGCCAACTGGTGCGGACACCACTTCTCACAAGCCAACTGGTATGCCTTTGGCCGCATGGCATGGAATCCGTCACTCTCGTCAAAGGACATAGCACACGAGTGGCTCTGCCAAACTTTCACCACCGACAGGAAGTTTGTTGAACCAATGACAACCGTCATGATGGAGAGCCGCGAGGCATGTGTTGACTACATGATGCCTCTTGGTCTGCACCACATTTTTAAGGCCGACCACCACTATGGCCCGGAACCGGACGGCAATCAGCCTCATTTCCCTGAAGAATGGAAACCGGTGTATTACCATAAAGCGACAAAGGAAGGTGTAGGTTTCGACCGTTCAAGCCGTGGAACCAATGCCACAAGCCAATATCGCGAGCCTTTCCGCAGACAATACGACAACGTTGAAACATGCCCTGAGGAATATCTTCTTTGGTTCCACCACCTGCCTTGGAACTACATTATGAAGAGCGGACGCACACTGTGGGGCGAGATGACCTACCGCTACAACCGTGGTGTGGCCACAGTGGAAAGCCATGTGGCAACATGGCATCAAATGAAGAATTATGTTGATAGGCAAAGATATGAAGAAGTGGATGCACGACTGAAACTTCAAGAGGAGAATGCACGCGAGTGGCGTGACACTTGCCTTGGCTATTTCCGCCAGTTTGCTGAATAAAAAGTTCTGTTTTTCCTTTGTTATTTCACTCATTTGCACTAACTTTTGATAAGTTAGGCGGCGTTTCGGAAGAACAAAACAAAAATTTTGCCAATTTTGTTTTGTTCTTCACTCAACTTGCACTAACTTTTGATAAGTTAGGCGGCATTCGGAAATACAAAGAAAAATGAGATTTTCCTTTGTTATTTCACTCATTTGCACTAACTTTGCACCCAAAATAAAGATTAACACAATGGAAGACAAGAATTTTAAACGAACAACCATCACAGCAGCACTGCCTTACGCCAATGGCGGTGTGCATATAGGACACCTTGCAGGTGTGTATGTACCATCAGACATCTACGCACGCTATCTCAGACTGAAAAAGCAGGAGGTAGTGTTCATCGGAGGAAGCGACGAACATGGAGTGCCGGTAACCATCAGGGCTCGCCAAGAGGGCATAACAACACAGGAAGTAGTTGACCGCTACCACACGCTGATAAAGAAGTCGTTTGAGGACTTCGGCATCTCGTTCGACATATACAGCCGCACCACATCGAACATACACCATAAGTTTGCTGCCGATTTCTTCCGTACACTTTACGACAAGGGAGAACTGGAAGAGATAACAGAGCTGCAATACTGCGACGAAGTGACAGGCGAATTTCTTACCGACCGCAACATCGTAGGCACATGCCCACGTTGCGGAGCCGAAGGAGCATACGGCGACCAATGCGAGAAATGCGGAGCCACACTGTCGCCCGACGAGCTTATCAATCCTACCAACAAGAACAACCCAGGCCACGGACTTGTAAAGAAGCCTACAAAAAACTGGTATCTGCCTCTCGGAAAATATCAGGACTGGCTGAAAGAGTGGATTCTGGAAGGACATAAGGAATGGCGACCAAACGTGTATGGACAGTGCAAGTCGTGGCTCGACATGGACCTGCAGCCACGAGCCATGACCCGCGACTTGGACTGGGGCATTCCTGTACCTGTTGAGGGCGCTGAAGGAAAGGTGCTCTACGTGTGGTTTGACGCTCCCATAGGCTATATTTCCAACACAAAGGAGTTGTGCGACAACGACCCGCAACGCTGGGGCTCGTGGGAGAAGTGGTGGAAAGACCCCGAGACACGCCTCGTACACTTTATTGGCAAGGACAACATCGTGTTCCACTGCCTTATATTCCCCGTAATGATGAAGGCTCACGGCGAATACATCATGCCCGACAATGTTCCGTCAAACGAGTTCCTCAACCTTGAGAACGACAAGATTTCAACATCACGCAACTGGGCCGTATGGCTACACGAATATCTCGTCGATTTCCCCGGCAAGCAGGACGTGCTGCGCTATGTGCTCACAGCCAACGCCCCGGAAACAAAGGACAACAACTTTACTTGGAAAGACTTCCAGGACCGCAACAACAACGAACTGGTTGCCGTGTATGGCAACTTCGTAAACCGTGCGCTCCAGTTGACAAAAAAATATTGGAACGGCGTAGTTCCCGCATGTGGCGAATTGGAAGACATCGACCGCAAGGCTCTTGAAGAATTCAAGGACGTGAAGCAAAACGTTGAGCGACTGCTCGACGCATTCAAGTTCCGCGATGCTCAGAAGGAGGCCATGAACCTTGCCCGCATCGGAAACAAATACATTGCCGACTGCGAGCCTTGGAAGGTGGCCAAGACCGACATGAAGCGTGTGGAAACGATACTGAACATCTCGCTACAGCTTTGCGCCAATCTCGCCATTGCCTTCGAGCCTTTCCTGCCGTTCAGCAGCAAGAAACTGCTCAACATGCTTAATGTTGACCACTACGAGTGGGAACAGCTCGGCAGCACCAACCTGCTTGAAGCAGGACACCAACTGGGCGAGCCGGAACTGCTGTTCGAGAAGATTGACGACGAGACAATACAAAAACAGCTCGACAAACTCGAGGCCACCAAGAAGGCCAATGAGGCTGCTTCATACGTTGCTGCCCCTATAAAGGACGAGGTGTCGTTTGAGGATTTCGAGAAACTCGACATCCGCGTGGGCCACATCAAGGACTGCCAGAAGGTGAAAAAGTCGAAGAAGTTGTTGCAGTTCACCATCGACGACGGCTCAGGCACCGACCGAACCATTCTGAGCGGCATTGCCGCCTACTATGAGCCTGACGACCTCATTGGCAAGGACGTACTCTTCGTAGCCAACTTTGCCCCACGCAAGATGATGGGCATAGAAAGCCAAGGCATGATTCTTTCGGCAGTAAACTTCGACGGTTCACTTAGCGTTACGACAACGCTAAGGGAGGTGAAGCCCGGAAGCCAAGTGGGATAATTTCTCGCCCATGCTTCCCTTAATGCTCCAACCCAAACGTTGAAGCTTAGTGGTAGAGAAAATGGATTTTGTAACTACATTATAGCCCGACGACTCCTGGTTGTCGGGCTTTTTTATCACTACCTTCCTCCCGCCAATTTCAGCAATCATTTCAGCCAACTGGCGTATTGTGACGTTAGAGCGTTCATCGGCAATGTTGTAGGCCTCGCCACTCTCACCTTTTAATAATATATAAAGCAAAGCGCGGACACAATCGACTACATAGCACCACGAACGGTATTGACTTCCGTCGCTCTTCATCACGATGTCTTCACCTCGCTGAATGTTGCGGAGAAACTGGGCATAGACGCGGTTGTCGCTCTCTGTAAAGTTAGGACCATAGACATGACACGGACGGGCAATTACCACATCGGCGCCATACTCAGCACCGTATGCTATGCAAAGAGTCTCTGCTGCACGCTTCGACGAGGGATAACAGGCTCGTTGGGTGGCGCAGTTGACATAGCCGCTGTCGGTCTCAACAAAAGCCTTGCCGTCGGGAGTGTCGAGAGTTGCCCCTCCCTCGCCATAGACCTCGCCTGTTGACATGTAAAGCATACGCTGCATATTGTGGCTAAGCCCATAATCCATGAGGTTGGCCACACCAAAGACATTTGCCTTCACAACTTCTACAGGATGCGATGCAAAGGCTGAGGGGCATGCGCCACTGGCGCAATGGACTATGAAATGGAAATCCTGTTCAGCAAGCAATGGCTCGCAGACATCATGGTAGAGAAAATGGAAACGCCTGTCGTTGACAAATGGCGCAAACCTCTCCCCTGCCCTTCTCTCGTTGCGTCCGGCGGCATAGACGTTGTAGTCGCCATCATGCGCCAACAGCACCTCTACGAGACATCCGCCGATAAGTCCAGTGGCTCCCGTAACAAGAATGTTCTTTCCCTCCAGCTTTTCCCACGGCAATGCCTCGCTTGCCGCAGAAAAAATATCATCAATATATCTTCCCATTCCTTATTTCCAATAGTATTATTGTCTTTACAAAGTGCGGGCGAGATGCCTACTTCAGCCAGCTTTCCTTCTCCACGTGCATCAAGGCCTTGAGTATCTCAAGGTCTTCCACCGTAGTCACCTTGATGTTCTTCTCCGAGCCAGGCACGATGTGCATTTCGCGGTCGCCAAGCTCTGCCATCAGCGTGCAGGAGGCCACTGAGTTTGTTATGCCTCTCTGTGCAGCCTCTTCATGTGCGGCTATGAGGTTGTGCAGACGGAACGTCTGGGGAGTCTGCGTGCGAATGAGCTTGTCGCGGGGAATGCTTGTGGTGGTGGTGAAACCGTCGTCGCTCTCAAGAATAGCCTCTCGACATTTTATGCCTGTTATGGCATAGCCATATTTCTGACAAATGGCGATGTTCGACGAGATGATGTCCTGCGACAGCAGCGGGCGCACGGCATCGTGTACAAGTACGAGGTCGTCGTCTTTTATGCCAGCCTCCTTCAGTCCATAGATTCCATTGTGTATCGACTGCTGTCCGTTCTCGCCACCATTGAATATCCATTTCAACTTGGTCACCATAAACTGGTTGGCATACGACTGCAACACAGTCTGCCAACCATCGAGGCAAACCACCGCGATGCCGTCGATGTCGGGATGCCGCTGGAAGGCGAGCATCGTGTGAATAATAATCGGACAGTTGTCAACATGCATAAACTGCTTTGGTATGTCCTGCCCCATGCGGTTGCCGGAGCCTCCGGCTATTATCAATGCGTAATTCATATTCAAATCTTTTTTAGAACTTCTTCTTTCTCCTCCTTCCTATCCATGTTCAAGTAAGCACGATGATGCTTCTCAACGCGTTGTTCCACAGGTGGCAACTGCATGTAGTCGCCGAAGAAGTGTCGGAGATATTTGTCGTATTCCTCCGGCAGCGGCACCTCAATGTCCTCAAACTTGAACATCCGTCCCTTGCCAAGCCATGCCTTGGGGAAAACCTCCTTAAAGCCGTATGAACCAGTATATACCTGTACGTTGCGTGCCTTGTCGTAGTCGTAAAGATGGCTAAGGCGGTCCATCTGCCTTATAAGATGCCTACGTATTGCGCTGCGGAAGAAATAGGCAGCTGTCTTAATTGCGAAACGTCCCCATTCCTTCGGGTCTGCAAGCAGTGCAATATATTCGCCAAAGGTGTTGTGTGTGGAAACGGCGTTCAACCGGTTTATTATCTTCGTATATCTCGCCTTCAGTATCTTCGCCTTCTCAACGTCGTCGTCGGTGGCATCGAGCGGGAAGATGTCAACGAATAGTCCTATGACGCAAGGTATCTGCCTGTCCTCGACAAGGGTAGTGGTTCTGTCTGACAATTTGGAGAAATAGAGAGGATAACTCGAATCATTATAAGGAGTAATCAACTCATATTTCCCAAAATCCTCCGTCTTCGCAATCTCAAGCAGGCGGTCGTAGTCGGGTCGCGGCATAATCACGTCGATGTCGTCATCCCATGGTATGATACCACTATGGCGCACAGCACCTATTGCAGTGCCGGCGCAACAATAGAACGTCAGGCCTTGCCGTTCGCATATTTCCATGAACGCCTTCAATATATCAAGAATTGTGGCGTTCCATCTCGCTTTAATGTTCCTTATGTCCATTTTTCTTTTATCTTGGGGCAAAGTTAATGCAAATCGAGAGCAAAATCAACAAGCTTGCTTGGTTGTTTTGCCGAGATGCAGCTTAACTTATGCAAAGTTACAACAAAAAAACGAGAACAATACAGTAAAAACGAAAAAAAACTATATATAATGGAGAATTAAATTGATTCTTGTACGATTTCTTAGATAGATGTGGGAATCTTCAATTATCTGATTAACGATGAAAACATTGCCCGTGCCGTCCATGAGGCACTATGACATATCCACTGACAGCAATCACACCTATCATATAGACCTGCCCGAAGAGGCTGACAGAATAATGTTGTGATTGCTCTGTTGGCGTATTTGAAACAAACTGGTGTACAATAAGAGAATTACAGCCATGCCAATGCCATTCGGTTTCATTGCTGATAAGGTTAATAACCCTGCGGCACTAAGGTTATTAATCATACGACACTAAGGTTATTAATCTTACTACCAAAGAAGATATAATAGGCAAGCACCGTCCCTGCCTGTCTCTGACCGTACAAAGAAAGACAAAGAACAAGGGTGTATATACAAGTCATCTTTGGCATATACACCCTTTGATAGTACTGCGAGGGTCATAGGTCAGGTACATTGGTTCGCCGAGGGTCATAGTGACTTGTCCCTATGATGCTTAGTTGACGAGTTGACAGGTTGGTCGTCAAGAATCTGTTTGCAAAATTACATATAAAACAGATATGAAGAATCAAAAATTCCCAAATTGGGAATGTTAAATTTTAGTGGCTTGGCGAGCCACAAGCAGATTTTGCGCGACCATCAGTTGGCTTTCAAAAGAAACGGCGTGTATAGTAACATTTTGCTGGAGTTTCTGCGATATGGCTACAAAATATATGAGATGATAGAACTGAAAATCCACAAACGACAAAAGACGAAGAATTAGAAAAATAATCCCCGTGTTTTTTCCTCATGTCGGGAAAATATGCTATATTTGCACCCGAAAAGATGGAAACACTGAAAGAAAAGACGGCAAAGGGACTGTTTTGGGGAGCCATGAACAGCGGAACGATGCAGGTGCTGAACCTTGTGTTCGGCATCTTCCTCGCACGCATGCTCTCGCCTCACGACTACGGTATCGTTGGCGTGCTTACCATATTCACCCTTATAGCCGGCAATCTGCAGAGCAGTGGTTTCACCCAGGGACTGACCAACATCAAACATCCAACAGCCAACGACTACAATGCCGTGTTCTGGTTTAACATCGGTATTGGCACGATATGCTACATAGTGCTTTTTTTCTCCGCCCCACTAATAGCTCGGTTTTTCCACAGTCCGGAACTTGTCAGCCTGTCACGATTCGTATTCCTCGGCTTTCTAATATCTGCATTTGGCATAACACGCAATGCCATCATGTTCAAGAACATCATGGCACGTGAAAGAGCCATAACAGGATTCATCTCTCTTTTGGTGTCGGGTAGCTGCGGAATAATACTGGCATGGCAAGGCATGGCCTATTGGAGTTTGGCTTGGCAGACGGTCATCTTTTCACTGATACAAAACATCTGCCGTTACTACTATACCGGCCACCTTTGGCGACCATCGCTAAGGATTGATTTTTCTCCAGTTGTCAGAATGTTTCCCTTCAGTGTGAAAATACTTGTCACAAGCATAATTAACACCATTAACAACAACGTGCTGACATTCATTTTCGGCAACTTGTTCCCCATGAAGACCGTTGGCAACTTCAGTCAGGCAATGAAATGGAACACCATGGCAAGCTCGACCATATCAGGCACAATAGAGCAGGTGGCACAACCGGTGCTTGCACAGATCAACGATGACATGGACCGTGAACGGCGGGTATTTCGTAAGATGGTGCGCTTTACTGCATTCCTTTCATTTCCGGCTCTCTTTGGCATGGCAATTGTTGCCAAGGAATTTATCTTTGTTACCATCACCGACAAATGGGCCGACAGCGTACCACTGCTGCAAATGCTGTGTATAGGCGGTGCGTTTATGTCTTTCTATACCCTTTATCAACATCTTGTCATAGCCTCCGGGCGTTCAGACATATACATGTGGTGCAACATTGGCCAAATTGTTGTACAAATAACGTTAATAATGTTGTTTCACAGCTTGGGAATAAAAGCCATGGTGGCCATCTACACCGCCGCCACCGTCCTTTGGCTTATAGTTTGGCAAATTCAGGCAAAGCGGCTCATAGGAATCAGCATGTCGCGTGTCCTTGCCGACACAATGCCTTTTATGTTTGCTGCGGCAAGTGTCATGGCAGTAACTTATTTTGCCACATCATTCATAGCCAATCCTTATGTTCTTTTACCACTAAGAGCCGTCATAGCAAGCGGGTTGTATTTCTGTGTGATGAAAGTCACTAAAGTCGATATTCTCGACGAGTGCATTAACTATGTGAAGAACCATTTGCACAAAAAAGGACAAGATTGAATTAGGCATACACATCGTTCAAAAACATAATTATGATAAAGTTATCCATATTAATACCTATCTATAACGTTGAAAAATATTTCTCACGTTGTCTTGATTCTCTGTTTCACGAACAAGCAAAAGACTTGGTCGAATACATATTTGTTGACGACTGTTCACAAGATGAGAGTGTCAATATACTTAAAACTTACATGTGCAAACATCCAGAAGAGAATATAAGGCTAATAACCCATGAGCACAATCAAGGTTTGGCTGCGGCCAGGTTGACAGGCATAACACATGCCGAGGGCGTTTATGTTTGGTGCATAGACTCTGACGACTGGATAGAAAACGATGCCATAGACATTCTTCTGAAAAACATTGGGGATGAAAGACTTGACATCATTTGGTTTTCTGCAAAATGGCATGGTGGAGAGAACTACAACAGGAGGCCAAAGACAAATGCTGACACCATATTGTATAATTTAGCGTGGGCTTCCATTTGGAGTTGCATCACCAAAAAGGACTTCTTATTAAAGAACAATATCCTGCCATACATCGGATACAATTATGGTGAAGATTTCAACATGACAGCAAGAATGGCATGTATGACCAACAGCACCAAGCAAATAAAGGACATCCTTTACAATTACAGGAGGGAAAGCAGCGGAAGCTATACTGACCTTTGTGTGAACAAGAACAGGGAGATGAAACTCCTACTTGAAAAAACCAGAGGAACACTTAATGTAATCAACTACTACAGGAGCCAAAATAAATTCGACAAACACAGAAGGGCCATTTTCTTTAACCAGGCAAACATGCTGAATCAACTGAAAAGGTACAATATTGATTGTGCAGATGAAACAAGACAGCTTCACGACAACATGAATGCGTGTAGAATGGCTACTCGTTGGTTCGACCTGATAGGGGACATTGCGGGATATAAGATACAACGTTATTACATAAGGATTTTAAGGCGCATATTTCTAATGTTTTAACTTAACCATAACGTGAGTTCGATGAATATGAACAATCTTGATGTTTGGTCTGCCAGTTGCACAATCCGAGAAGCTATCTTCGCAAAGGGCAAAAGCATTATGTCTTGATGATGTCACGTCAGAATTTCAGTCGGAACAGTGTTGTGGCGTTGTTTGACTTTATGAGTTCAATGCTTCCGCCACACTGTTTCATTATCTGTTGAGATATGCTTAGGCCAATGCCACTTCCAGTGGGCTTAGTGGTGAAGAATGGCACGAATATTTGCTGCGCCTCGTCAGTTGGTATTGGCCTGCCGTTGTTGCTGATGTCGATGCAAACAGAATCGTCGGTGGCTGTATATGCAGAGATTTCTATTATTGTGGCTCCAGCCTCAACAGCATTCTTCAGCAAATTGGTTACTACATGCGACACAAGGCTCTCGTCGGCATAAAGCAAGAGGTCGGCAACGGAGAGATGAAGCGTAATGGCTGAATGGTCGGAATATTCGGAACTGATAGTAATCATTCGCTCAAGAAACGACTTGACATAGAAAAGTTTTGGCTGAGGTTTGGGTATGAGCGTCAAACGACGATAGTTGTCAACAAAGTTCATTAGTTGTTTGCCTGTAGAATTGATAACAGCAAGTCCTTCCTTTATCTCCCCCTCATGGGCCTTATGGCTAAGAGTCTCGCTAAGTGACGTTATAGGCGCAATATTATTCATAATTTCATGGGTTAGCACACGTATCAATCTTGTCCACGTTTCCATTTCACGCGTTGAAAGCTCGCTCCTAATGTCGCTGAATGCGATTATCTTCACGCGTTTGTCGCCCAGATGAGCCATTGTTTCGCGTTTTGCAAAGTCTTCTGATGCCAGTTTGCCCTCAACCTGAGAAGCAAACGTAAGCACTTCAATGTCAAGTAGGCGTAGTGCAGCCTCGTTGTGCTGAAGCACGGCGCCTCGCTCGTCAACCACCATGATGCCGGTAGTGACTGAGTTGATGATGCGCTCATAATAGCGTTCGCGTTCCATCAGGTCGTGCCTTGCAGTCTCTATGATGCGGCGAATGCGGTTGAGCGACTCGTTGACAAACTTGTCGTGCCCTTCCTCAGGGAAATGGAACGAAAAGTCGAGGTTGTCGATGGCGTTGAAAAGAAACGCGACCTTGTCTATAGTGCGACGATGGCGACGATAAAGCACTAAACAGACAACCGAAAAGACGGCTGACGTAGCTATAATAGCCACAACGACATTAAAGTCCATATTTCTTTATCTTATTATATAAGGTTTGGCGCGAGATGTCAAGACGCTGTGCAACTATGGAGAGGTTGCCTTCACACTCGCGGATGGCCTGTGCTATAATGTTGCGTTCCATAGAAGCCAGCGACTCCCCCTGCCCCATTGACGGATGAATTGGTTGGATGGTGTTGGTTGGCATTTCAAACGTTTCGAGTATTACGCTACGCTCCATGGCATGCTCAAGCTCACGAACGTTGCCCGCCCACTGGCAGTCGATAAGCTCATGCCGTGCCTTATCGTCAAGCACGAGAGGCTGCTTATGATATAAATCGGAATATTTCTTTATAAACAGTTCAGCAAGTGGAACAATGTCCTCCTTACGTTCCCTCAAAGGCGGCAAATGCAGACAGATGGTGTTTATTCGGTATAGGAGGTCTTCACGAAATGTTCCTTCTTTAACCATCTGCTGCGGGTTGCGGTTGGTGGCCGTAATGAGGCGAATGTCGATGGGAATCTCTTCAGTTCCACCTATACGCATAATGGTACGCCTCTGCAAGGCCGTCAGCAATTTTGCCTGAAGGCCATACGAGATGTTGCCTATCTCATCCATAAACAGTGTGCTGCCTTCCGCCATTTCCATCTTTCCAGGCTTGTCGGTCTTAGCATCAGTAAATGAACCACGTACATGCCCAAACAGCTCACTCTCGAAAAGTGTTTCCGTGATGGCACCCATATCGACGGCCACCATTTTATGTTCGGCACGATGTGAAAGACGGTGTATTTCTCTTGCCAATACTTCTTTACCTGTTCCATTTTCTCCAGTAATGAGAATGTTGGCATCGGTGGCCGCCACCTTCTTCACCATGTCATGCAGCTGACGCATAGCTGGTGACGTACCCCAATAGCAGTCGAGGGCTATGGCTGAACGCTGCCCTTTTGACGTTGGATGGGCCACACTTTTCAGTTTTTCTATCAGGACTTCGTTGTCGAAGGGTTTTACAATGAAGTCCGAAGCCCCTTCCTTTATTCCACGCACGGCAAGGTCGATGTCGGCGTATGCCGTGAACAGAACCACAGGTACGCTTGGTTCCGTTCGTTTTATCTCGGAGAGCCAGAAAAGCCCTTCGTTGCCACTGTTAATGCCACGTCCGAAGTTCATGTCAAGCAGAACGACATTGGGCTGGCTCCTACGCATCAACGCAGGAATGGCATTGGGATTGGTCGTTGTCTGTACATCGTCAAAGACACCCGTGAGCAACATTCTGAGCGATACGAGCAATGCCTCATTGTCATCAACTATAAGTATATTGCCTTTCTTCATTTATACTCTTTTATATAAATATGGTGCAAAGGTAAAAAGAAAAAAGGAGAGAGCCAAGCAAAACACGATAAAAAAACGAGGGACAGCTTCACAGCCATCCCTCGTCGCAAACTTCAAACAACCAAAAAAAGAAATAGATTGTCTGTGTATGTTTTTTAGTTGACAAGTAAATCACTATCTAATGAACAACAGTTCACGATACTTTGGCAATGTCCAGAGGTCATCCTCTACTATCAGTTCGAGTTTGTCTATCTGATAGCGTATTTCCTCCATCTTTGGAGCTACGGTGTCGTGGTATGCAATAGCCTTGTCGTGCTCACTCTCTATCTTGTTGGCCACCTTGCGGGCATTGATTAGTTCGTCAACTCCACGTTCTATGGTCTGAGTGCGCTCAGCAATCTCCTCGATGAGTTTGAAGTTGCGCTCAGAGAGTTTGTCAGCCTTCTCTATCGGATAGATGCTGCGCATGTTCTGCACATTCTTAACAAGCATTGACTGATAGTGTGTGGCTATTGGAATGACATGGTTCATAGACAGGTCGCCCATCACACGTGCCTCAATCTGAATCTTCTTGGTGTAAGTCTCCCATTTCACCTCGTTACGTGCTTCAAGTTCCTTACGTGTCATAATGCCAAGACTCTCAAACATAGCCACGCTCGACTCGTCAAGATAACGTTCGAATATCACAGGACAGCTCTTCTCAACGTCAAGGCCACGCTTTGTGGCTTCCTCAACCCACTCGTCGCTGTAGCCGTTGCCATCAAATCGGATGGGCTTGCATGTCTTAATGTCTTCACGCAGCACGTCAACAATGGCCTTTGTTTTGTCCTTGCCGTCGGCAATGGCTGCATCAACACGCTTCTTGAAGTTTACAAGAGCTTCTGCTACAGCTGCATTGAGGGCAGTCATGGCTGAAGCACAGTTGGCTTCAGAACCAACGGCACGGAACTCGAAACGGTTGCCGGTGAAGGCGAATGGTGAAGTACGGTTGCGGTCGGTATTGTCGATGAGCAACTCAGGTATCTCAGGAATATCCATCGTCATACCTTGCTTGCCTGCCATGGCGAACAGTTCGTCAGTGTCTGATGCTTCTATATGGTCAAGAAGTTCGGTAAGCTGCTTGCCAAGGAACGATGAAATGATTGCTGGTGGTGCCTCATTGGCTCCCAGACGATGAGCATTGGTGGCACTCATTATGCTTGCCTTGAGCAGTCCGTTGTGACGATACACACCCATGAGGGTCTCTACAATGAAGGTGACAAATCGGAGGTTGTCCTCGGGAGTCTTGCCCGGTGCGTGCAGTAATACGCCTGTATCGGTTGAAAGACTCCAGTTGTTGTGCTTTCCAGAACCGTTGATGCCTGCAAATGGCTTTTCGTGCAGCAGTGCACGGAAGCCGTGCTTACGCGCCACTTTCTTCATCAGCGACATCAGCAGCATGTTGTGGTCAACAGCAAGATTGGTCTCCTCGAATATTGGAGCAAGCTCAAACTGGTTTGGAGCCACCTCGTTGTGACGTGTCTTGCAAGGAATGCCGAGTTCGAGGGCACGAATCTCAAGGTCCTTCATGAAGGCCTGAACACGATCTGGAATAGTACCGAAATAGTGGTCTTCCATCTGCTGGTTTTTAGCCGAGTCGTGTCCCATGAGGGTACGTCCTGTGAGCAGCAGGTCGGGGCGTGTAGAATAAAGTCCCTCGTCAACGAGGAAGTACTCCTGTTCCCAACCAAGGTTGCTCTGAACCTTCTTCACATCGTCGTAGAAATACTTGCATACTTCAGTGGCGGCGACATTAACGGCATGCAGTGTACGGAGCAGCGGAGCCTTATAGTCGAGCGACTCTCCTGTATATGAAATGAAAATAGTGGGAATACACAGTGTGTCGTCGATAATGAACACTGGCGATGTAGGATCCCAAGCTGAGTAGCCACGTGCCTCGAAAGTATTGCGGATACCGCCCGATGGGAATGACGAAGCGTCAGGTTCCTGCTGAACGAGCAGTTTGCCGCTGAATTCCTCAACCATTCCACCCTTGAAGTCGTGCTCTATGAAAGAGTCGTGCTTCTCGGCAGTTCCCTCGGTCAGAGGCTGGAACCAGTGTGTATAGTGTGTTACGCCGTTTTCCACAGCCCACTGCTTTATGCCAGAAGCCACGGCGTCGGCTATCGAACGGTCAAGGCGTGCGCCATTGTCAATTACGTCGATAAGCTTTTCATAAACATTCTTAGGCAGATACTTATACATCTTCTCACGATTGAAGACATACTTTCCAAAATACTCGTATGGACGTTCCTTTGGTACATCTACTGCGAGTGGTCCTTTCTTAAAGGCCTCTTCTACAACCTGAAATCTTAAATTTGCCATTGTTTTAAAGTTTTTTATGTTGTTGTTATTATATTTTTATGGAATCAGCGTAAATCCGCAAACGAAATACGCCTTCTGGTCATGAGGGTTGCCTATAACCTGTGCAAATACAGGAACAGAGAATGAGTCGGTTATCTTTATGTCCTTTGAAGCCTTCAACGATACGTTGGTAACGGCAAAGCCATCGCAGTAGCCATATACACCAGCATCCTCAAAAGGCACGGCTCCAACAGTTGCATCCCATCCTAAGCCTCCAAGATTGAAGGGTACGTTAAGTTCAACGTAAGAAGAATAGGCCCGCTTGCCATCTCCTTTGTAGTCAGAACCAGCGAAGTTGGTAAACCACTGAAGCGAAAGCGGACCAAAGTCGTAACCAATGTTGCCTTCGAATACATGGTTTGTGGAATGAGAGTTGTACTTGAAGTAGCGTCCCTTGCTTTCAGTTCCAGTACCAGTAAACCAGTAGTCGGTGATACCGATATTGAATCTTCCCGTGGTGTAGGCAAGTGTCAAGTCAAACTCTTTGTCATGTCCGAAGTTTGACAGTTCAGTACTTCCCCACGCTGACAATGACAAACCCTTGTAGCTTACTCCAAGTGTCGGCTGGAAAGACGCCTCGCCGAGGTTAATACCACGCCAAACATACTGGTTTACTACGTCAGCCGAAACTGTCGTCTCAACTTTGTCCTGTGCTGTCATCACTGTTGCTCCTGCCACCAACATAGCGGCTGCGAAGCCCAATCTTTTTACGTTCTTCATAATTTTTATCCTTTCTGTTAATTTTGTGTTTGTGTGCGTTTTGTTCTGGGGGGGGCGGAATTTCCGGGATTTCCGGAATTTCCGGAATTTCCGGGGGTTCCGGCCTTTCCGGGGAGTCCGGGGGGGCGGATTACCTACTTAAGCCATTTCTTCAGCCTTTCCATAGCTTCGAGACAGTCTTCTTTTTCGCCAAATGCAGTCAGACGGATGTAGCCTTCGCCGGCAGGGCCAAACCCTACTCCTGGCGTACATACCACATGTGCCTCATAGAGCATCTGCTCGAAAAATTTCCAACTTCCCATACCGTCAGGAGTCTTTACCCAAAGGTAAGGAGCATTTCTGCCACCATAAACCTCCAAACCAAGTTCTGTCAAGGTACGATACATCAACTTTGCATTGTCCATGTAGTAGTCTATCGTTGCCTTAACCTGCTGCTTTCCCTCAGGTGTGTATATAGCAGCGGCGGCACATTGGCTGACATAGCTCGTTCCGTTGAACTTGGTACACTGGCGACGATACCATAGATGGTTGAGATCAACACGTTGTCCACCCAGTGTAGCAGCCGTCAACTCCTTTGGAACTACCGTGTATCCACAGCGTATGCCTGTAAATCCGGCCGTCTTAGAATAGCTGTGGAACTCAATGGCTACCTTTCTTGCTCCCTTTATCTCGTATATGGAATGAGGAATGTCTGGATCTTGTATATATGCCTCGTATGCTGCATCATAGAAGATGAGGGTATCGTTCTTTATGGCATAGTTGACCCATTTTCTCAATTCTTCCTTGGTAATCACTGTTCCTGTCGGATTGTTTGGATAACACAAGTATATGATGTCAACACGCTTGTCAGGAAGCTGTGGCGTGAAATTGTTTTCAGCCGTACATGGCATATAAACCACATTGCTCCACTTTCCGTCTTCCACCACTCCGGCACGACCAATCATTACGTTCGAGTCGATATAGACTGGATAAATAGGATCGGTAACACCGATACTGTTGTCCCATCTTACAAGTTCCTGAATGTTTCCGGTATCGCTCTTGGCTCCATCGTTGACGAAAATCTCGCTTGGGTCAAGATGTATGCCACGAGGCAGGAAGTCGTTCTTGACTATCGCCTCACGCAGGAACTGATAGCCCTGTTCCGGTCCGTAGCCACGGAATGTTTCTTTATTGGCCATTTCGTCAACAGCTTTGTGCATAGCCTCTATCACAGCGGGACAAAGGGGTTGGGTTACGTCGCCAATACCAAGACTAATCACGCTGGCCTTGGGATGTGAAACCTTAAAGGCATTCACTTTTTTTGCAATGTCTGCAAACAAGTAGTTGTTCGGCAGCTTAAGGAAATGTTCGTTTACTAATGCCATAATTATATTGTTTTCTTTTATATTGATTGTGAAGTTTTGCCATTGTTGTCATGTATTTTGGGGAAGTTCAACCTCACCCTCGAATGCGAACGCCGCCGGACCTGTCATATAGACATGATTGTCGGTATCATCCCATTCAATATGCAGCGTTCCGCCGTCCATCACAATGTCGCTTTTACGTCCAGCGCGACCTGTTTTTGCGGCAGCCACAGCAGTTGCGCATGCTCCAGTGCCACAAGCCATTGTTATGCCACTTCCGCGTTCCCAAACCCGTGTTCTGATTTTACCGTCAGAAAGAATTTGGGCAAACTCTATGTTGCACCTTTCAGGAAACAGCGAATCGTATTCAAGAGCCTTGCCGTATTTGGCTACGTCAACGCTTTCTATATCATCAACGAATATAACGAAGTGAGGGTTGCCCATGGAAACAAACGTTCCACGAAACTCGCGGTCAACAACGTCCACCAGTCCGTCGGTCATCGTTCCGTCTTGACTTGCCAATTGCTTTCTGTTAGCCAAAGCCGGCTCAAGCATATCTACCGTCACTCCCTCAACCTTCTTGCCTGTCTTGTCAAGATGCAGGCGAAGTGTTTTTATTCCAGAAAGAGTCAGCAACCTTATTTCCGTCTTTTCGGTTATACCTTTCTCAAACAGGTATTTGCCAATACATCTTGAAGCATTGCCACACATCATGGCCTCCGAACCGTCGGCATTGAATATGCGCATCGAATAGTCGGCCTCCGGAATTTTCGACTCACCAATCAGCACCAATCCATCACTTCCAATGCCCGTATGAGGAGCACTCCATGCGATGGCTGCTTGCGAAGGGTCAGGTATATTATATAACAATGTATTTACATATATATAATCGTTACCTGCACCGTGCATCTTGGTGAACTTAATGGTTGTTGTCATTTTGATACTTATTTTTTGTTATTAATATACTTTTGTTCTAAATCCGCTGCAAAGTTACAACAAAATGAAAGAAAAAACAAGAGTTTTAGAGGCCATTTCATCAACAAATTAACGATTAATTTCAATTTGTAATTAAAACGTATATTTATCCTTTCAAATCGTAAGACTAATAGGGTATCAAATAATAAAAAGCTAAGAAAACTATAATTAAATTGTCGTTTTGCTAATTATTACTTGCTTACAACGACAAAAAGCTGTAATTTTGCACCCGAAAGATAACATAATGTCATAAATCAATAAAAAAAGGAGAGATAACATGAAAAAGATTGAAGCTATCATCCGCAAGACGAAATTCGAGGATGTGAAAGAAGCATTGTTAAATGCCGACATCGAATGGTTTTCCTATTATGATGTCAGAGGAGAAGGCAAGATGCGCCAGGCAAGAATCTACCGTGGCGTAATGTACGACACAAGCTGCATTGAGCGCGTACTAATTAATGTAGTCGTGCGCGACAAGAATGTCGAAAAGACGGTGGCAGCAATACAACAGGCAGCACACACTGGAGAGGTAGGCGATGGACGCATCTTCATCATCCCAATAGAGGATGCCATCAGAATCAGGACTGCCGAGCGGGGCGACATAGCACTATACAATGCGGAGCAGGAGAAATAAAGACGTTAAAAGAAGTATTGGGATAATAACAACACAAAATCAACAAAATAAAACACATTTAAAAAGGATACGATTATGACGAACATATTTTTAGCAACAGACCCTGTGGCAGACCTGTCACTTTCTGTAGATACCGTATGGATGCTGCTCGCAGCAATGCTTGTGTTCTTCATGCAGCCTGGATTCGCTCTCTGCGAGGCTGGTTTCACACGCAGCAAGAACACTGCTAACATATTGTTCAAGAACTTCGTCGATTTCATGTTTGGCTCGATTCTGTTCTGGCTTTTGGGATTTGGATTCATGTTTGGCAGCGGCGGTGAAGGCTTCATCGGAATGCCTCACTTCGGCGACATCTCGTTCTACGAGAGCGACCTGCCTGTAGAGGGTTTCCTCGTGTTCCAGACTGTCTTCTGCGCCACTGCAGCCACGATAGTCTCTGGTGCGATGGCTGAACGCACTAAGTTCTCGATGTACTGCATCTATTCGCTGTTCATCTCACTGATTATCTATCCTATCTCCGGTCACTGGACTTGGGGTGGCGGTTGGCTGATGAACGGAGATGAGGCATCCTTCATGATGACCACCTTCGGCGCAACGTTCCACGACTTCGCCGGTTCAGCCATTGTACACAGCGTTGGTGGTGTGCTTGCTTTCGTAGGAGCGATAGCCCTTGGTCCTCGTCTTGGCAAGTATGGTAAGGACGGCAAGAGCCGTGCCATTCCCGGCCACAACCTCCTGACCGCTTCTCTTGGCGTGTTCATCCTTTGGTTTGGCTGGTTTGGCTTCAACCCCGGCTCGCAGCTTGCAGCCTCAGGCGAGGTTAACCGAGTAGCCATTTCCCATGTGTTCCTCACGACCAACCTCGCAGCCGCTGCAGGTGGTATCGGAACAATGTTCACCTCTTGGATTAAGTATGGCAAACCTTCGTTCTCGCTGACACTCAACGGTGTTCTTGCAGGACTTGTGGCAATCACTGCCGGTTGCGACCTCGTTTCGCCACTCGGCGCTGCCATCATCGGACTTGTTGCCGGTATAATATTGGTATTCTCCATCGAATTCATCGACAGCAAGCTGCATATTGACGACCCTGTAGGTGCAAGCTCTGTCCACGGTGTCTGCGGTATCTTCGGAACATTGGCAACAGGTCTGTTCGCCCTCGACGGCGGTGCCTTCTACGGCGGTGGCTGGGGCTTCTTCGGCGCACAGGCACTCGGCGTTCTCGCCATCGACTTGTGGGCAGCCGCAGCAGGTATTGTCTTGTTCTTCGGCATCAAGAAGATTGCAGGCTTGAGAGTTGACAAGAGAATTGAGGAAGAAGGTCTCGACATCTACGAGCATGGCGAGAGCTGCTTCAACTAAATTGAACATTGAATATTGAAAGTTGAATTGCTGCGCGTTGTTATCTGGCGCAGCAATTCAATCTTCAATCTTCAATCTTCAACATTCAAAGCAAACGACAAATAACAAAAAAAGATAAAAATATTATGTGCGGAATTGTAGCAATTTTCAACATCCAGGAGCAGACTCCTGAACTGAGACAAAAGGCATTACGTATGAGTCAGAAAATCCGTCACCGCGGTCCAGACTGGAGCGGCATTTACGACGGCGGTTCGGCCATACTCTGCCACGAACGTCTATCTATCGTCGATCCTGAATCAGGCAAACAGCCCCTGTTCAGCCCCGACATGAAGCAGATTTTGGCTGTCAATGGTGAGATATACAACCATCAGGACATACGCCGCAACTATGCCGACAGCTACCAGTTTCAAACTGGCAGCGACTGTGAAGTAATTCTCGCCCTATACCGTGAGAAAGGTATAGACTTCTTGGAAGATTTGAGCGGTATCTTCGCCTTTGCTCTCTACGACGCAGAGAAGGATGAATTCCTCATTGCCCGCGACCCCATTGGCGTTATACCTCTTTATATAGGATACGACAACGACGGAAAGGTCTATGTCGCAAGCGAAATGAAAGCCCTCGAAGGTAATTGCGACCGGTATGAAGTGTTCCTGCCAGGACACTACTACTCGAGCCGCGAAGGAAAGATGAAGCGCTACTATAGCCGCGACTGGATGTCGTACGACGCAGTCAAGGACAACAGCGCAAGTGTTCAGGATATTCACGATGCACTTGAAGACGCAGTAAAGCGTCAGCTGATGAGCGATGTACCTTACGGAGTATTATTGTCCGGCGGACTCGACTCATCAGTAATAAGTGCCATCGCCGAGAAGTTCTCGGAACATCGCATCGAGGACGACAGTGCATCAAGGGCATGGTGGCCACGACTCCACTCTTTCGCCGTAGGACTGAAAGGCGCACCCGACTTGGCCAAGGCAAAAATCGTGGCCGACCATATTGGCACCGTCCATCACGAAATCAACTACACAATACAAGAAGGCCTTGACGCCATACGCGACGTCATATATTTCATCGAAACATACGACGTGACCACAGTGCGCGCCTCTACCCCGATGTACCTCTTGGCACGTGTCATCAAGTCGATGGGCATCAAGATGGTACTATCAGGAGAAGGTGCCGACGAGGTGTTCGGCGGCTATCTCTATTTCCACAAGGCTCCCGACGCAAAAGCTTTCCACGAGGAGACTGTGCGCAAGCTGTCGAAACTATATCTCTACGACTGTCTGCGTGCCAACAAGAGTCTCTCGGCTTGGGGCGTTGAGGGTCGTGTGCCATTCCTCGACAAGGAGTTCCTCGACGTGGCAATGCGCACCAATCCTGAGGCAAAGATGTGTCCGGGAAAGACCATAGAAAAGAAAATTGTGCGCGAGGCATTCGCCGACATGCTGCCTGAGGCTGTGGCTTGGCGACAGAAGGAGCAGTTCAGCGACGGTGTAGGCTACTCATGGATTGACACC
>JAQXRI010000126.1 GCA_029218445.1 Prevotellaceae bacterium
TGACAACACCGACTATTTCCTCAGCGTGTCGTATGACAACAACCAGTCATACATCATCAACAACGACATGTCGTCGATGTCGGCACGCCTGAACCTCAACACCAAACTTGCACCGAAATGGATGGCAGGTGTGAGTGTTTCGCTCAACCAGCTGAGCAACAACGCCTTGGCTGCCAACTCAATATATTCGGCTGCCACACGGAAGGCTTCGAACCTTCCAATCTACGACGATGCCACAGGCGACTACTACTATGGCTACGGCCTGAACTCAAAGGGTACGGCAGATGCCTTCAACCCCGTGGCAATGGCATACATCAACGACGAATACTCAGAAGACACGAGAATATTTGGAAACGCCTACCTCGAATGGCGTCCGCTGAACTGGCTGCAACTGCGCAGCGAAGTAGGAACCGACATCTACAACACCTTCTCGAACATCAGAAAGGGCGAACTACCCGAATATCTGACCGGCGTTGTTGGAAATCAGGCTCAGGAAACGACAAAGAACAGCTATAAGGTTGTAGTCAACAACCTCCTTACCATCAACAAGACCTTTGCCGAAGACCACTTCTTCCAAGGCATTCTCGGACAAAGCTACGAATACACCAAGGAGCGCATCAACTCGGTAGCAGGCTCCAATTTCTTCAGCCCCGACCTTGTTGGAGTCGGTGCTGCCCAAACAAAGCGCGTTACGGCGGCATACATGCAGAGATATGCTCTCTTCTCAGCCTTTGCGCGATTGAACTACCAATACAAGCACACCTACATGCTTGGACTTACATACCGCCTCGATGGTTCGTCGCGCTTCAACCGCAACCACCGCTATCTAAGCACTCCATCAGTATCCTTTGGTTGGAGAATGTCAAACGAGAGCTTCATAAAGGACAACCTGCCTTTCGTCAACGAGATGAAACTCCGTGGCTCGGTGGGATTGTCGAGCAAGGACGGCAACAACAGCTACTACGGCGCACAGGCAGTGTATAAGCTCAACACGCTGACAACATACGGCGGCAAGAACTATCTGCAGATGTCGCAGCCGGGCAACGAAAACCTGAAATGGGAGAAGACCATAACCTACGATGCCGGCTTCGACCTCGAAATGTTCAAAAGCCGCGTTAAGCTGACCATCGACTACTACTACAAGAAGACCACCAACATGCTCTTCTCGTCAGACCTGCCCTACTACACCGGCTACTCGAAGGAAAACCAGAACATTGCCGACATGAGCAACCAGGGCATCGACTTTCAGCTGATAACCGACAACATCATGACCCCCGACTTCCAGTGGCAGTCGATAATCAACATCTCGCGCGCCACCAACAAGATACTGAAGCTGAACTTCGAGGGCAACCAGCTCGACCAGGCCAACAGCTCCTACAAATACTACGAGGAAGGCAAGCCAGTGGCACAGTGGTACTTGCACAAATGGGTGGGCGTTGACCCTCTGACCGGCGACCCACTGTGGGAATACAAGGACGGCACCATATCAAGCACGCCTCCCGCCGCCGACTACGCCAACTCGCAGAACAACAAGTTCGTGTGCGGCGTAGCTCTGCCCGACTTCTACGGTTCATTTACAAACACCCTGACCTACAAGAACTTTGAACTCGACTTCATGTTCAACTTCTCCGTTGGCAGCAGAATGATCAACAGCACGAAGGCTACCCTTCTGAACTACACTGGCGAGGATGCCAACAACCTCAGCACTGACATTCTCAACATGTGGCAGATGCCGGGTCAGGTGACCGACATACCAAAACTCAACAATGCGTCGATAATCGGCAACTACGACTACACCACTGCCGTCACGACAACACGCTTCCTTGAGAACAATTCCTATCTGCGACTGAAATATATATCGTTGACCTACAATGTGCCACGCAAGTTGCTAAGACACACGCGACTGCTGAATCAGCTGAAGATTCACGCTACCGTGACCAACCTGTTCACCATAACCAAATATACGGGTCTTGACCCAGAGGTGAGCGCATTCGGCTCGTCTGCCCTCAATGCCGGCTACGACAACATGACCATGCCACAGTCGCGCAGCATTCAGTTTGGAGTGAAAGCAAGTTTTTGATTTGTATGTTTAAAGAATAAGGACAATATGAAAAAGACAATAATATGTGCGTGCCTTGCCGCAACACTTTCCACAAGCTGCAACTTGGACTACGCACCCGAAAACACACTGGTTGACGAAAAGGTGTATAACAACCAGAAGACGGCCGAGGCGGCTCTGCTTGGAGCATACGTGAGAATGAACGTGTTCTATGCCGGCGCACCCCAGGACCAAAACAACTATTCAAACGCCGGATATACCATACAGATGGGCGACATGACCACCGAGAACGTGGCGGTGCGCTCGACGGCTACTGGCTACCTCGCCGTGCAGAAGAGCGAATACACCTCGTCGGAACACGACGGACTGCTGGCATCGATGTGGCAGTGGGGCTACAACTGCATCGACTATGCCAACAACATAATCAACAAGATTGAGGAGTTTGGCACGTTTGACGAGAAGATGAAACGCCAATACATTGCCGAGGCAAAGTTCATACGCGCCTACGTAAACTTCTACCTGCTCTGCCTCTACGGCGACCAGGCCATGATGGGCAACGACAACGGCGACGGCATTGTGATAAGGACTGAGGCCTACAACGGCTACAACCCCGACGACGTGGTGACACGCTCGACCAACGCCGAATGCTGGAGCCACATACTGAAAGACCTTGAAGAGGCTCTGCCCGACCTGCCCGACGAAGTGCCTGCAATAGCCGTAAGAGTAAGGGCAAACAAGACTGTAGTAAAGACTCTGCTGAGCAGAATACACTTGTATAGAGGCACTTACACCAACAACCAGACCGACCTGAAGGCCGCCATGGACTATGCCAAGGAGGTGATAGCCACCAACGGCTATGGCTTTGCCACTTCAAGCTCGGAATACAGCACCGCACTGTTCCCCTGCAACGAATACAGCCAAAGCGGCTCATACCCCGACCCGACAACCCGCAGCAACGAGCTGATATTCTTCCAGGCAAGCCGCATATACACCGACAACTATCCTAACGGACAGTATTGGTACAGAAAGTCGAGCTACTACGTGCCTGAGACCATGGAGCAGAAATATGACGAAGACGACGTAAGACGCACTTATCTTATATGGACAGGCTCTACCACCGACTATCCGAAAGACAAGACGACAATGAAGTACAGCGGCGGATATTATGACGACGTACTGTACATGAGAATGGCCGAGATGAAGCTGACATACGCCGAGACACTGGCGCGCACGTCAAACTCAGTGACCGCCGAGGCCGTGCAGCATCTGAACGACGTTCACCAGCGCGCCTTCCCGGCTGACAAGAAGCCCGCCCTTTACAAGGCCTCCGACTTTGCCAACGTGGATGCCTTCCTGAAGGAAGTGCTGCGCGAGCGCAACCGCGAACTGGCCTACGAAGGCCACTACCGCTGGGACTTGATGAGAACAAAGAACCTGCTCGGCGACACCGTGCTGGGAGCCATAAAGGAAGCCCGCTGGAACATGCCGGTACCAGAGTATGAAATCAGACTATCCAACGGTACGATAAAGCAAAATAGTGGATATTGAGAGTTAAGGAGTTAAAGAATAAGTACGAAAAACAATAAACATTCAACCAAAATTATGAAAAGAATATATGTAATGCTTACGGCAGCCCTGCTGACAATGGGCTGCCTACAGGCAAACGCACAGAACGACGCCCAGCAGACGGCAGCTGCTGCCAACGAGGGCATCAAGTTTGAACACGGAACATTCGCCGAGGCTCTTGCAAAGGCAAAGCAGGAGAAGAAGATGCTGTTCATCGACTGCTACACAAGCTGGTGTGGACCCTGCAAGATGCTTGCATCGAAGGTGTTCCCACAGAAGAAGGTGGGCGACTACTTCAACAAGGAGTTCGTTTCGCTGAAGGTAGATATGGAAAAGGGCGAGGGCGTTGACCTGAAGAACAAGTTTGGAGTGAAGGCATTCCCTACACTGCTGTTCATCGACGCCAACGGCAAGGAAATAAACAGAATAGTGGGTGCCGACAGCGACATCGACCGATTTCTGAAAAACGTAAAGGACGGACTGGGCAGCAACAGCCTTTCGGCCATGACCGAACGCTACAACGGCGGCGAGCGCGACACTTCGTTCCTCATTGCTTACCTGAACGTTCTCGACCGAGCCTACGACAAGAACAAGAGCGAAGAGGTGGCCGAAGTATTGTTGAAAGGCCACGAAAGCGACATGCTGACCAACGCCGGACTCTACAAGGCATTCCTGAAGTACAACAAGTCGCCACTGACTCCTGCCTTCCAGTATATGCTGGGCAACAAGGCTGCATTCGAGGCAAAATACGACAAGGAAGAGCTTAACCGCACCGCCACCCGCGTGTGGAAGTCATATCCTTATGCCTTCATAAAGAAAAACGAAGGCGGCAACAGCACTTTCGACGCTGAAGGCATGAAGGCATACAAGGCCGAGATGAAGAAGTGGAACATAAAGGAAGCCGAAGAAATAGCCCTCAACATCGACATCGCATGGGCAGAGGCACAGGGCAACTGGAAGCAGTATGCCGACCTGTGTACAAAGCACATAAAGAAATACGGTGAGGACGACATGATGATTTACAACTGGGCAGGCAGAATAAACAAGAACTGCAAGGACGAGGCTGTACGCAAGAAGGCCGCCGGATGGATAAAGAAGAGACAGGCCAACATAGCCAAAGAGAAGGCCAACGAAGAGCCACTGCCGCCAGGCGTGATGCGCGCAATGCCAATGATGAACTACGACAAGGCATACGTGAAGCTCTTGGGAGAACTTGAAGGCCATGAATAACATACGCACGGCACTGGGGGTGTGGGCGTCCCGCCCGCACCTCGACTAAAAGGCAATACAAATTCGTAAAAAAACAAAAAAATGTGCTTTTAAGTTTTGATAATTCACAATAAAGATATACCTTTGTATTCGATACTTTTACAAAGATGTTCAGTATCGTAACGAAATGAGCAAGAGAGAGTCAGACAAAGAGAAGGCATTTAGGCTATTGTTCGAGGCAAACTACAGCAAACTGTATTATGCGTCGCTAACCATCGTAGGCGATGAGGACGAGGCGCGCAATATAGTTGACGACATGTTCGCCTCACTCTGGGAAAGGTTTGACCAAGACTTGCAGACATTCAACAGCAGCTATCTTTTTACAAGCGTCCGGCACCGCAGCCTCGACTACATGAAGAGAATGAGGGTGAGGGAACAGTATGCACGCTCGTACCTCGTAAGCAATGAAGAGGCCGTGATGATGGACGACATTGAAGAGGAACGCATGAAAATAGTGGAACAGGTGATGAGCCGAATGTCGAAACAAACACGATTCGCTCTCGACCAATGCTACATGGAAGGCAAGAAATATGCTGAAGTGGCCTACATGATGGGCATTAGCCGCGAAGGTGTGAAAAAGCACATTGTTAAGGGACTGAAAATGATGAGGGAGGCTTTTAATGTGAGACGATGACAGGCTCGCAGGTAATTTAGGCAATAAATAGCGGACAAAAAACAACATGGATAGAAACAAAGATATAAATGACACCCAAAAGCATTTCGAGCCGGAAGGCTTGGCCGACGACCCTTTGCTGACGGAAGACGCCGAGGCAAAAAGGCTGTTGTCGGAATATGCCTACATAAGAACTCGCCAGGAAGCAGCAGCTCCTGACGTCGAGGCCGCATGGACGCGCTTCACCCAACGCCGCCAAGAGCCGAAACAAAAGGCTGCCACCCGAAGCCTAAAATTATACTATACGGCGGCAGCGGCCATCGTGGTTTGCGTCATCGTTTCGGCTGCATACCTGTTCTTCGCTTCTGACGAAAGCTATATCAACGATGTTGAACAGCAGCATGCCGAATACATCGTAAACGAAAACGGCAACATAGTGGCTTTCGAGGCCACCGACGGCCCAAGGGTTGTGATGATAGGCAACAGCGACCAGAGTCTTGAGCCAATAGAGGAAAAGACCGACGACGACAACATAAAGGCAGGCGCCGAAAAGGCTGTGGTAACGGCAATGCCGATAGCACAGGTGCTCGACATAGCCAATAAAACCATAACCACGCCACGAGGAGGCACATACGAGGTGGTGCTGAGCGACGGTACAAAGGTTAAGCTGAACGCCGACTCGAAGCTCACTTTCCCCGTAAACTTCAACGACAGCGAACGCATAGTGGAACTGGCAGGCGAGGCCTTCTTCAGCGTGGCACGCGACGAAGCACATCCTTTCATTGTCAAGACGGCATGCGCCAACACTACCGTTCTCGGCACTGAGTTTGACGTAAAGGCATACGACGACATGCTTACACAGGTGGTGCTGAAAAGCGGCAGGGTAAAGGTGAACAGCAACGTCAAGACCGACGAGGAGGTGACCATGGAGCCTAACCATAACGCCACAATAAGGAAAGACGGCACAATAGCTTTGCACAAGGCCGACGCTGAAAAGCTGACAATGTGGACAGAAGGCAAGTTCTGCTTCGACACTACACCACTGCTGACGCTTACCAAGGAGATGGGCCGATGGTATAACGTGAACATCGAAATAGCGGAAGACGTGCTCGACTATTACCCCATTTCATTTGAAATGTCAAGGGAATGCGGACTGGCAGAGTTCATTGACAAGCTGAACGAGCTGGGATTCCTCGACGTTACAATGGAAGAGCAGAACGTGATGATAAAGAAGAAGAACGACACCCTGCCTGCTATGAAGTTAATAAAAATGCAACAATGACCAACGCCCAGCCAGCAATAATAAGAGCTTTCTTTGCGGCATTTGCCGAAGGTGTACTGTCGGCAAATGCCGAACAGGCGACGGGATGCGTTGAAATGTCGCCTCAGCAGGTTAAGCAAATCATGCTTAACCACTATGAGGACATTTCAAGGCATTTCTTCGACATACTGTTTAATCCGATTGCCATCATACACTACGACACGGCAGAGGAGCTGATAGCCATACTGAAATCGCCTGAAGTAGCGCCACATCTGAAGTCGCCCACCGACCTGTTCAAATATGTTTGCCGAACAGAGGAGGCCCACGAGGACATGGTAACCGAATACCGCCGCAACTTCGCCTCGCTGCTCGGCGGCAAGGTAATGTCGCTCGACGACTTCTTCGCCGGCTTTCCCGAAGGCTATCTGACTGAAAGTGCCGAACACTGTGAACGCGAGGTGAGGGCGCTGACACAAGTGGTGGTAAGGTCGTTCTTTGCCGGACGAAAGACGGCGCAGACACAGACGACAGGCGCAAACCAGGTATATCTCTTCCGTCTGCTGCTCGACTCCCTGCAAACCCTACTCCACTCCAAGCCTGTGGCCATGGACGACGACACCGACCTCAACGCCGCCTTCGCCAAGGTTTGCAACAACGAGAAGAACCTACAGACCATGCTACAGACCATGCAGGAGGCTATGCAGGACATAGTCGTAGAATAAACAACTCAACTTTCCCATTCTTAAATAAAGTTGACTATTCAACGCAACTGCTGGGGTGTGGGCGTCCCGCCCGCACCTCGCGCACCATCAGCGCAAAAAAAGTCGCAGCCGATAGACTGCGACAATGTATTCCATTTGCTGTAGTGTCATTTCATTTCTTTTTGTAGAACATCTTCACAGGGCGGTAGCACACGTTGTCATAGCGTTCGAGCAGTGTGCCGTTGTCGGTGTCGAACACCCATACGCTGCCGTTCTTCCCCGAAAGGCGAGGCTCATAGAATGCCACATAGGTCTTCTTGTGGTCAGCGCTCATCTCGAAGCTGGTGATTACGGCATCGTCGCTGCCAACGGTCAGCAGCACGTCGGCGGCTGTTATCATCTGCGACGTGGTGTAGTTCCATCGGCGCACCTTGTTGCCGTCGGCGTAGAGCAGCGTATAGTAGGTCATATTGGCTATCGTCGGTGTTGTAGGCGACAGCGGGCTTTGTCCTATGCCGGCTATCTTCGTGCCTCCGTTGTCGGCGAGCATTGTTTCGGCGGTGTCGTAGTTGTATTTCCACAGAGCCGTGGCAAGCACCACCTTCTGTATGAGTTGGCCGTTGTTCACCACTACAAGTATCTGCGGGTCGGTGGTGGCGGCCTGTTCGGCGGTCATACGCACGTAGGTCATCTTGCAGAGCGTCCTGCCGTCGAAATAGTTGTTGGTGCCGGTACATGTGGCGCGCTGCTGGTGGTAGTTTTTGCTGCAGTAGTAGGGGCCGTAGCCGTTGTAGAGCTGTACGAGTGCGCCTATCTCGCTGTCCCATGCCAGCAGTTCGTAGTTCCAGCCGCTGCCGTTGTCCCTCACTATAAGGTTCTGCTCGTAGGTGTATTGAAGTTTCGTCGGCTTTACGAGTGCGCCTTCTGTTGTCGAGAACTCATACACCTTGCCGTTTTCGCACAGCACGGGGTAGGCCACGCCCGACGCATCCATCGACGGTATGCCGAGCAGGGTTGGGCGGAAATCGTCGTATTCAGGTACGGTGAGCATGTTTTCGACCACCATGGTCTTCTCGTTGACGTAGTAGAGCGTAGGCAGGTCGGTTGTGGTCGAGTTGCCTTGGCAAGCAATAATGAGGCTGCCCGCGCTCTGAACGATGTCGGCCGGATGTGAGGCGAAGGCGATGTCGGTGTTGTTGAGCGAGAGGCAGTCGTAGTCGTAGAACGAGGCGGGAGCGTCGTCGAGTGGAGTCTGCATGAAGGCGAGCATAGGACGGCCCTCAGCATCCTCGCTCAGTATGGTGATGCCTTCCTCGTAGGGCGAGTTGACGTTGAGCTTGAAGGGGAAGAATGTCTTTCCGTCTTCGTTTTCGAGTATCAGGCGGCAGTTCCAGCTGCCCAGTTCCTTGCCCGTGAAGTTAAGCTGTTTCTCGTTGCTGTAAACCTTTTGGTCTATCTCCCATGTCGTCGTCACTTCCTTCTGCTGGTTCGACTGCGTAAACACTGGATTGACGACGAGGGTCTCGTTCTTGTTGATGTTATACACCTCCTTAACCGACGACGGGTCTATGAATATCTCCGACAGTTCTCGGTCTGCAGTGGTGGTGTCGTCGCTGAAGCACGCCGTGAGGGTCATCACCGTGGCGGCCATCAGCAGGCAGTTGCGGTATCTTGTAATCTGCTGTTTCATTGTCTTTATGGTTTAGGAAAGTCGAATGGAAAGTCGGGATAGGCGGCAACAATCATGTCGTGGTTGGCAGGATCGTTGAAGAAGTCGTACATCGGCTGATAGATGTACTTCTTGAATATGGTGCCATAGACGTAAGGGTCGCCGTAGGGAATGTGTTCCAGGTTTTCGCCGTATGCCTCCACCATCTTCTTGTAAGTTTCGGGCAGTATGTCGGCTATGGCGTGGAAGTATTCCACCATTTTTATGAACTTGTATGGATGCCACACTCCAAGCGTCGTCACACTCCACACCTTGTCGCCATGGGCGTTGTACCATTCGGGCTGTTCTATGGCGTTGTCGAACGTGAGTGTGCGGCATTGGCTTTCGCTGTCGAGCGTCGGCTTGAAGTTCTCGTTTTCCTGAAGCCTCAGCACGAGTGTGTAGCGTGTGTAGCCTGTGGCGTAGGTGCCTTCAAGTCCGTCGCGGAGTATCTCTACGGGAATGTAGCCGTTGATGGAGTCGGGCATTACTATGGCCTCGCCAATGTTGTACTGCACTCCGGCCTTGGCCGTGGTGAGCGACTCGTCGATGCTGTATTTCACGGTACGTTGCTGGCTGCTGGTTGGCCCCATGATGCGGAAGGGTACATTGTAGGTGTAGGTCTTCACCTCGATGGGTGTCACGCTGAACGAATAGGTGAGCGTGTCCTTGGTGAAATAGACACCGTTGTTGGCCGTGTCGAACGTCATGTAGTCGGTTTCGCTGCACGACATTACCGACAAGCCTGCCACGGCAGCCATTGCAAATATCTTTAGTTTTTTCATGATTATTTTGTATTTTAAAATGGGGTGTAGGGGGAATTCTTTTAGTACTCCCTGTTCTCTATCTCTGCGTCAGGTATCGGCACCACGTAAATGCCGTCTTCGGGACGATATGTCACGCTGTTGTCGTATGAGGCGATGGTGAGGTTTTGGCGCTTCATGTTGAAGAAGGTCTGGCCCTCGCCAATCATCTCTTTGTAGCGTTCGGCGTTGATGAGCGACTGCGTAAGACTCTGCTCGCCATCACCGCTTATGGGGTCGAGTCCGCGGTTGGTCACTACGGCATTATAGTATTCCACGGCACGATCGTAGTCTTTCGTCAGCAGGCATTCGGCTGCGATGTAGTACATCTCGGGCAGCCTAATCATGTTGATGCCCTGAATGAGTTCGGCGGGACGTGCCGACGAGTTGTTCTGCAGGTCATAGATGTCGGTCAGCTTGCTCAGACGGTATTTTGCCGTACCGCCGAGGTCAACCGAGGTGAAATAGGCCGTTGTGCGGAAGTCGAGTCCGCTCACTCCCTTTTCGTACATTTCCATGAAGTCGTCGCGCAGGTCGAGCGACGAGTAGCTCACGGTCTGCTGAAGCTTGGGGCTGACTAAGGTATAGAAGCCGGAATAGTAGATGCCAAAGAGGCATTCCTTTTTTGAAAGCACTCCCGCCACATCGTTTATCACCTCAGTCTTTGTCTTCAGCTGCCGGCCGCTTGTGGCAATCACCTTTTCAGCATATTCAAGAGCCTTGTCGGTGTCGCCCTTGGTCAGATAGACGCGTGCGAGCAGAGCCCTCACGGCGTGGAGGTTGAGATGAATCTGTCGGTCGGACATGAAGCTTGTGGAATTTTCATATTTGCCCTCGTCCTGCAGCAGCCGTTCGGCTTCGGTGAGGTCGGCAATGACGTGTGTATAGTTGTCGGCAAGTGACTCGAAGTCGGGAGCCTTCAGCGAGAACTCCGTGGCGTAGGGTATGCCGTCGGCATTGGGGGCGGCGGTTATCTGCTGTGCATAGAGTCGCATAAGGTCGAAGTGCATCATTGCCCTCAGCGCCAGTGCCTCACCTTTATATATGGTGGCGGGATATTCCGAGGCCGACTCCACCAATGGTGCGTTGAGCACGCTGTTGACGTTTGAGATGTTGTTGTACATTTCGCTCCACACCGAGGCAAAGATGGTCTTCACGCTGGTGTTCTTGTAGTCGTACTGTCCAAGTGCCGTGATGCCTTGGTTGCCGTAGCAGTAGAGCGTCTGCGACATTATCTCAAGCGACGAGAAGTACAGCTCCTGTCCGTAGAGGGAGTTGCTGCGCAGTTTGGCATATACGCCGTAGAGTGCGTCCTCCACTCCTTCGTTGGTGGCGAGCAGCTCGTCGCGCTTCACCTGTCCGTCGGGCGTGATGTCGAGATAGCTCTCGCACGATGTGGCGGTGATGGTGAGACAGGCCGCCAGCAATGTCTTTATGAAAATATTCTTATATGTCATTTCTAATATCCAATTAAAGCGTTACGTTGACGTAGAACTCGAATCCCTGGCTGTAGAGGTAGTCGGTGCCTCGTTCTATTTTTACCGTCGAGAGGCGCAGTATGTCGGTGAAGTTGACACCGCAGCGCAGGTTTCTCACGTACATTCTGCGACACATCTCGTCGCTGAACTCATAGCTGATGTTGAGCGTTCCGAGGGTTAGCGTATTCTCCTTTTCGGCAAAACGGTCGGTCTGTTCGGGGCGGGAGCTGTCGGCGATGTTCTTGTAGAGCGCGATGTCGCCTGGCTGTTTCCATCGGTCGTCAAACACTCGCTGGTCGGCGTTGTACTTCGGGTTGGAGCCTTCCACCTTGCTTGCCCTCGTGGTGTTGTATATCCATGCTCCGAGGCGCATGTTGAATAGGGCATATACGCTGAATCCCTTCCAGAAGACGTTGGTGTTGACGGTTCCCGTGTAGCGTGGTTCGGTATCGCCTATGAGCACTTTGTCGGCCGCATCGTAGGTAAAGGTCAGCTCGCCGTTGCGCTTGATGTATATTTCCTTTCCCGTGGCGGGGTCGATGCCCGCCGAGCGCACCAGCTTCAGCGCCGTTGTGCTCTCGCCTTCGGCATACTGCGGCAGCGGCACGAGCGAGGCCGACGAGTTCTCCTCGTTCTTGTTGTTTATCTCTTCAAGTGCCTTGTTTATCTTGGTTATCTTGTTGCGGTTCATGTAGCCCGTCGTGCCGAGCTTCCAGTAGAAGTCCTTCGAGCGCACGATGTAGCCATCCACCTGGAACTCCAGTCCCTTGTTCTCCATCTCGCCGAGGTTCGACGTGGCTTGTGTGACGCCGGTTGAAGGAGCCATCGACTTGTCGAGCAGCAGGTCGGTGGTCTTGCGTATGTAAGCGTCGAACACGAAGTTGAGCCTGCGGTTGAACATCGAGAAGTCGAAGCCGATGTTGTAGTTCATGGTGCGCTCCCATGCCAGGTCGATGTTGCCTATGGTCAGCGGCACTGCACCGATGCCGTTCTTGTATTCGTAAGTGTTGAGGTATTGGTACATGGTCATGGCCTGGAAGGGGCTGAAGCTCACCTTTCCGGTGTAGCCCATGCTGTATCTGAGTTTCATGAGGTCGATGTTTTTCTTTATACCCTTCATGAAACCTTCGTTGAGTATGTTCCACCCGGCTCCTCCCGACCAGAAGTTACCCCAACGGTTGTTCTCGCCAAACTGCGACGAGCCAGTGGTGCGCCATGTACCGTCGATGAAATAGCGGTTGCGGAACGAATAGTTGGCTGTGAGGAATGCGCCCACGGTGGCCGTCTCACCCTGCGAGCCGTAGGGCTGTCGGTCGCTGGGATAGCCCGATGCGTTGCCTATGAACGAGAGTTGGTCGTTGAAGAAGCCTATGGCCTCGGTGTTTTCGGTACGTGTCTTGTCGTGGTTGGCCTCCCAGCCTAATGATGCGCTGATGAGCGACTCGTCCTTGAACATCTTGTTGAACGTGGCCACGACGTTGGCGTCGTAGCTTGTGGTGCGCGTGTCGGCCTTCACCAATTGTCCGCGTTTGGTCAGGTCGGGCTCGTTCTTGTAGCTCAACGACTTGGGCGAGGTGAACGAGTCAGACCATCCGAGGTTGCTTGCAATGTTGAGGTGTCCCGTCACTCTGAACATCTTGTTGATGTCCCACCGTACGTCGGTGCTGTTGTTGAACGAGTGGGTGCCGGTCTTCGAGTAGCTGCCGAGCTGCGCTTCATAGAGTGGGTTGTTCATGTCCCACGAGAGGTTGGTGTTTGCAGTTCCGTCAGCGTTGTACATCGGGTCGTAGGGGTTCATTCTCGTATATTGAGAGAATGAGCCGTAGGGTGTATTCTTCGTGTCAACCTCCGAGTAGGTGGTTCGGTTTGATATGGTTACTATATTCTTTATGAAATAGTCGAGTTTGAAGCCGAGGCTGTAGCGCTTGCGGTAGTCGTCCTTCATCACGCCTTGGGTGTTGCCGATGCGTCCCGTCAGCTCATAGCGCATGTTCGACGCGCCGCCATACACCCTGAGCGAGTGGTCGTGGGAGAAGGCTGTGCGGGCGGGCTGCGCCAGCCAGTCGCTGTTTTGTCCTGCGGCTACGCGCTTGTAGCGTTCGTTGTATAGTTTGTCGAGTTCATACTGTTCGGGCAGTCCTGTGACGGAGTTGATGGCTCCCTTGGCGTCATAGAGTCCTGCCATCACCTCATACTTCAGTTTGTCGGCTGCATTCAGCACGTTGTAGTCGCCCAGTTTTGGGAACTGCAGGTCGCCTGTGAAGTTATACTGCACGCGTACAGTTGAATTCTTTATGGGTTTTCGTGTTATTACAATTACGCCGTTGGCCGCCTTCGAGCCGTAGAGTGCGGTGGCCGAAGCGTCCTTCAGTACGTTTATGTTCTCAACCTCATTCATGTCGAGGTCGTAGAGTTCCTGCATGGTTATCTCGGTTCCGTCGAGAATGATGGTTGGCTGGTTGACGTCCTGCCCCGAGTTTGAGAACGAGCTGGTGCCGCGCAGAACGAGTTCCTCCACGTGGTTGGGGTTTGAGCCTTGAGCCGAGTTCTGCACCATGGCCATACCTGGCGTAAGTGCGGCAATGGCGGTGAGAATGTTGGTGTTCGACACCATTTTCAGGTCTTCGCCCTTTATCTGCGTTACTGAACCTGTGAAGGTGTCCTTGTTTTTGTTGACGTATCCCGTCACCACCACGTTTTCTATAGTGTGTGCGTCTTCTTCAAGAAAGACCTTCAGGTTGCCGAGCGTCTTGTCCTTTGATGTGAAAGTCTGCGTCACCATGCCCATGTATGATACATGTATTTCAAACTTTCCCGCAGGTACCGCTATTTTGAACTTGCCGTCGATGTCGGCCGATGTACCGGTGAGCAGCTTTCCGTCTTTGTATATGGCGATGCTTGCTCCAGGCAGAATTTCTCCCGTCGCCTTTTCATAGACTGCGCCCTCCACCTTCACGATGTCCTTTGCCTGCGCCACGGCTTGTGGCGTCAGGTCGGCGGCATCTATCTGTACAGCATTGGCTCCGGCAGTGGCTAAGGCTGCAATGATGCAGTAGCGGGCCACGACAATGCCGCTGGTCATGTTACCTTTCTTTTTTTTCATTGGCATTTGGTTATACAAAAGGGGGTTCCCTGCATTCGTTTAATAAGACAACTTGCAGCGCCCCCCCATAGTTTAATTCTTTTTGTTTGCCCTTGGCCAGTGGCCTAAGGTGTTTTATGAATCTTGCTTGATGATTGAAATGGTGTTCCTGAGATTATTTCAAAAACTGCTTCTTCACGCCATCGGCGGTCTTGATTATTACCAATCGACCCTTGCCGCTCTTTACGGCACGACCCTGGAGGTCGTAGATGTAGGTTGTGCCTGTCTTTGTTTCACCTACAATTGAATTCACGCCTGTGGTTAACTTGGTGGCTACTACATTCTCGTAGAGGGCGAGACATTTCTTAACTTCGTTCCACTCGGCATCGTATGAAATCTCAAAGAGACTGAATGAACCGATACTCAGCGATCCGTCCTCATTGCGTGTGATGCTAATCGGAGAGTAAGAGCCGTTTACGTCGTATATCTTCCAATATTTTGCTCCTACTTCTACAGTCTTGACAAACTTGTCAGAAGCCATATCAGCCTTGTCGGCATCATCCTCTGATGGAGTGAGGCGTATTCCGCCGTAGTTGGCCGCATAGGCATCCTCTGTAATGAACGTAGTGATAAATTGTCCGTAGTCGCCTTCCGGAGCAATCACGATTGGGAATGTCTCTGGATAATCGCCGTCAACATACTTGGTTACAGTGGCTGTTGCCTCGTATGAGCCTTCCCATGTCAATACGACGGGAGCCTCACCCTGGATGGTGATGTTCTGAACAGAAGCGACATAAGAGCTTTCGGCACCGAATGCGCCCTTCACGATAAAGAAGTTGGAAAGAGTGAATGTACCGTCATCGTTGCGCTTGAGGGTAAGAGGAGTCTGACCACCGTTGGCATCCACCATCTTATACCATACAGAATTGTCGTCGTTGCTCTTCAGATAAGCTCCATCATAAGGGCCTGTGAGGGAAATCTCAGCTACGGTCGGGTCTTCGTCAGATATGGTCAGCTTCAGGCCGCCATTGTTCACATTTCCTACATTGCATCCAATAATAGATGTAAGGTAATATGCGTCGATAGCCTCATAATATGTAATCTCAAAGTCTGACTCTGCGGGGAATGAATCAACACCGCCTGTAAAATCAAGGAGACTGCCAACAGTCATCTTATATGTGCCTGCCCATGAGAAATCAGGGGCGTCAGCCTGCTTCTTGGCACTGCCGTCCATCCACCACTGAACAGTTTCGTATGGAGTCTCCTCGTTGTCTGTCTTCTTAACGATTACAAGAGGTGAACCAGAAGGCATTGCCTTTTCTGAAGAATAATTAAAGGTGAATTTACCTGTCAGTTCTCCGTTCATTGTAGCGATGTAATATGCATTTGCCTCGTCAATGAGCACATTGTCAAACGGAATAGCCAGTGTGTTGCCGTCGAAAGTTGCATCGAGTGTGAATGGAGCAATACCTTCGATGGTTATTGTTGCCTCATAATCTTTGGGAGTTGCTCCCTGTACTAATGAAATCAAATATTCAGCTGGCAACACTGATTCTTCCTTTGTTCCCCACGCACCTGCTCCCGTGACCTTCCAGTTACCTGAGATATCAGGGATATTGATAGCCTCAGCCTCGATAAGAGTCAGCTTAACGTTTGTGAACTTGGCGAATACATCGCAGGTGCCGGCACTGTTGTCGCAGTTGCCCACAAGTGAGAAGTCGTTACAAGTGATAGCCTTGGTCTCTGGGTCATATTGGAAGACAAGTGATTCAATCTGAACGTCACCAAAAGGATATGTTCCGTTGATGTCTGAATAATAGAGTCCACCCATTGCTCCGTAGTTGTTGCCGCTTGGGTTCTTCACCTGGAACTTGCATGTCTCTGTGTTGATGTTATTCACCTTCATTGCTTCTGTTCCGTTATTTACAGCGAAACCTGTAATCTGGGCATCATAGATGTTGGCGGCATCCTTGGTTATCACCACTTCGCCCACCTTCACAAGGTTGGCCTCCGAAGCCTTGCCAGCCTCGGTCACTTCAACGTCTGCCGTAAACTTGTATTTGCCGAAGAGGTCGGCCATCGACGATACCTGTGCCCTCACGTTTGCCGAGCACAACAGCATCATGCACAGCAAAATGCTAAATGTGTAGATTTTCTTCATAATTCTCTCTCGTTTAAATTGTTAGTATTTCAATAATAAATGTTTCAAAATTCTTTTCTGCCGTATTTTTCAGTGCAGCCCCCTCAGCAGTTCCCTGAGACCTTCGCCTTGGCTTGGGCGCGGGGCATCGTACATGTATAGGTTGCCTTCCTTGTCGTAGATGAGGAAGAAGGGTATTCCCTTCACGTTCAAGGCGTTGCCGAGCTTGCCTTCGGCATCGTGCCACTGGTTGCCGTGAACTCCAAGGCCGGCCATCTTCTTCTTCCATGCGTCAACCTTCTGGTCGAGCGAGATGGAGAGGAACACCACGTCGGCGTTGTTAAGCTCGCCCTCCAACTTCTGCAGATGAGGCACTTCGCGGCAGCATGGCACGCACCACGATGCCCAGAGGTCGATATACACATATTTTCCCCTAAACTGGCTGAAGTCCATCGTCTTGCCGTCGGCATCCTTCAGCACCACCTCTTTAGGGAATGGGCTGCCCTTGATGGTAGAGCGGTTGGCGGTGAAGGTGTTGAGGTACTTGTGGTCGAGGTCGTACTTGACGGCAACGGCCGTCAGCTCGTCGAGTCCCTCCTGATATTTGTTTTGATAGTCGAAGCGGCTGATATATTTCTCTATGATGGTGCCACCCACCTTGTCAACTATCTCGCGGCAATGGTATTTGACGTAGAGCGAGTCCATCTGCACGGTCAGCGAGGAGTTGCGCGGCAGGAAGTTGGCTATCAGCGTAGGCACGATGGGAAACAGCGCGGCCATGGGCGTGTCGAGCACGTCGTAGGGCTTGGCCAGCACCTCGTTGGCCTTCACGGGCAATGCATCGGGGCGCACACCGAGCATGTTGGGCAGTGAGATGTAGGCACTGTAGGTGGATGTATAACCCCACATCTTTATATATTGCGCCACGGTGGGGCAGCAGTCGAAGGCCGCAAGGGTCGAGTCGGCCACCTGACCGTAGTGCTTCAGCTGCGCCTTCAGTTCGGCAGGGTCGCTGCTGCGTCGCTGCCAGAGGAGGCGGTCGGCGGTGGCAATGCTCTTGCCCATGGCCGAGAGGGCGCGGTTGTCAGCGTTGTCGTTGGCCATGGGTACGGTGCCGTCGAAGGTCATGCCGACGGTAAGGTCGGAGGCTGTTGTGGGAATATACACAGGAATGATGGTCTGCGACTGGTTGCGGATGTAGATTAATCTGTATAGTCCTGTAGCCGACGGCTCAATGTCGGCAGAGAATACCGTGCCGCTGCGTGACAGCTCTACTGTGGAGGCGTTTGAGCCAATGGTCATTGGCTGTACATACATTCTGGAATCGTCGATGCCGGCATTCGGCTTGTCGAACCTTATGCTCAGAACCTTGGTTTGGGCAATGGCTACCGATGAACAGACGAGGCCGAGAACCAGAGCCAGAAAGGTTGTCATTGTCTTCTTTTTCTTCATCCTAAAGTTTGAAACGGTTGTGATTATGCTGCAAATATAGGTGTTATTATCCATATCTCCAAATTATTATTCGTTTTTTTTTCATTTGGTTGCCTTTTTTCTTTTTTTTGTGGTCAAAAAGTGCTATCTTTGCAAAATATCGAGACATTATGGATAAAAGACTTGCTGCCTGCACAGCAACGATATTACTTGCCTGCCTTGCCATGGCCCAGCCGACGGCCAACCAACACATAGCCTTGAGCAAGGACGTAAGACACGGACAGCTCGACAACGGGCTGACCTACTATCTGCGGCACAACCCCGTGCCCCAAAGGTGCGTCGAGCTGCACATCGTGCAGAAGGTAGGCTCAATACTTGAAGAGGAGGAACTGCGCGGACTGGCCCATTTCCTCGAACACATGGCCTTCAACGGCACGAAGAACTTTCCGGGCAAGTCGCTCATAGGCTATCTTGTTAAAGAACGACAAAGCAATCAAGATTTTCATTGATACTCGATAGGCAACATTTCACTAACTTTGTAATCCTCATGATAACCATCGTCGTAGATATAGACAATACGGTAGCCTCTATAATCTGCCGGAACATATAGGGTATCGACAAGATGCCAACGTGGCACCCCGTAGTCGTGGGAGTAGCGGTAAAGAATAAGACGGTAGGAGATGTAGTCAACATCGAAAAATCCCCCTCCGATGCAGCTGTCGCCCGGCTGCATCAGTTCGCTGTGAAGATGTACCATGCCTATGCGTAAATGGCCGTCCATCGTGAGAATGAATTTAGGTAGTTCCATTGTGTGAAATAAGAATCAATCGGACAATATGGTAACCTCGGGATTAGCTTCCTTCACCTTTCGTGGA
>JAQXRI010000127.1 GCA_029218445.1 Prevotellaceae bacterium
TCGCGCAGGTTTTGCTCGTTGCCTTCGAAGAACACCTCGTCACTGCCTACAATTTGGGCATTCTCGTTTATGCGGTCGTTAAGACGTTTCCTGAGATTGATGATGTCTTCCACACCATCAGCAGGAAAGAACGAATAGCAATAGATGTTTTCCGACTTCTGACCAATACGGTCAACACGTCCTGCACGCTGAATTAGTCGTATTATAGCCCATGGAAGATCCCAATTAGTAATGATATGGGCATCCTGCAGGTTTTGACCCTCGCTCAGCACGTCAGTGGCTATGAGTATTCTCGTCTGTTCCTCTTCGGCATATTGCTTGCCATTGCTGAAAGGCGAGAAATGCTCCACTATGTCCGTAGGGTTATTGCTTCCTCCCGTGGCATAGTCGATATGTGTGAAGCCTCGTCGCTTGAGTTGCCTATATATGTAGGCTGCCGTGTCGGAGTATTGTGTGAATACCAGCACCTTGTCCTTTCCGTGCTTGTCTCTCAACAATTCTTCCAAGGCATTTAGCTTTTGGTCGTTGGCAGGAATCCACGCTCCGCAGAGCTTTATCATATCTATCAACGTCATACAGTCGCTCTTCAGCTGTTGCTTCAACGTGCGTTTGAAATATTTCGGGTTTATCCATGCGCAGTTGTTTTTCTCTGTGATGATGGCATAGTATTCCTTTGCCTTGCGCATATATACATTCATGTCCGTAGGGATAGTTATCTCTGCCCCATCCTCAATCACCTTCTCAGGATCAACCTCGCTTGCAAACATCATCTGGCTTGTGTCCTCATCTTCCACATATTCGTCGGGCAGGGCATTTTCGTCGCCTATTGGCAATGGCAGTTTATTGTCGATGGCGTAAATGAAAACCGCATTGCGCAATATGTGTCGATAGACGGTGAGCAGAAATGAAAAGCCGCTGCTGTCTATTCGTTTAAAGAAAGTGCTCTTGCAGAAACCCTTCATTCTGTGACCTGCCTTTGAAAGGTTGTCGATGATATGGCGTTCGTGATGCTGAATGTCAGTAGCCTTTGCCTCGTCGAAGAATTGTATAAGACCATATCGAGGAAGGTTGAGGCTTTCCATAAGTCCCAACATCTTTTCAGAATAAAGTCTGCTATATTGGTCGTTTTCTTCTGTCTTAAACTTCAATGCCATCGGCAGACGGTCGGGGAAATAGGATTTTGTGCCGTCGGGGAACTGCAGGTATTTCCTTCCGTTCTTTGGGTCAGTCTTTGCATAGTTGTTTTTTATGAAAGTGCGTGTACGACGGACGAGGAAGAGTTTCATAAGCTCATTCCAGTCGTCGGCATAATAGCTTTTCTCGAATGCCTTTATAGAGCGGATGTGTATGTCGTTGAATTTGAACTGGAAAGCCCTCTCTCCGCCAAGCTCGTTGATGAGGTTCTCCGGGCGAACTCCCAAGTCTTGGTCGTCGTCGATAAACAGTCGCAGTTGGCTTCCGATGTCTGAGAAATCCTTATTATATGGAGTAGCGGTAAGCAGCAATACCTTACTGTCGAGATGTTCAATCAATTGCCGAATGTTCTGATAGCGTTTGCCGCTTGGGTTCCTTAGGTTGTGACTCTCATCCACAATCACAAGCCGATAGTAGCGCGATGCCTCAACATCGATGGGTTTCGACATTGAGACCACATCTGCCTTCAAATCATATTTCCTGATGTATTTTCTCCACATGTCCTGAAGGTTGGCAGGACAGATAACGAGTGTGGAGGCAGACATATTAAGCTCGAAAATTTTCGCTATGGCACAAGCGGTTATTGTCTTGCCCAATCCCACCACGTCGCCTATCATGGCTCCGTTCCTTTTGTCGTTGCTGATGTATTTTGCCGCTATCTTCACCGCAGTCTGTTGAAACTCAAACAGCTCGTTGCGGAACTCAGGCGACAGTTTATACTCGTTTATTCCGTTGCGTGCCTCTTGGCTAAGGTGGTAAGCTGTTTTCAGATAAATATAATAAGGTGGTATCGTTTGTTCACTTGCCCAACTCGTATCGATTATCTTTATCAGTTCTGCCGTTATGTCGAGACAGAACTTATCGTTCCAACGTTCGTCAAACCAATTGGCAAGTTTCTGTGCTTGGTCGCGGTCGCCAAATTCTGCGTTCAATTCTCCCTGGCGAGTCAATCCTGAGTAAGTCAGGTTGCTGCTGCCCATAATGGTTTGTATTGGACTGTAGTTGTCCTCCGGTCTATATGCGAGATATAGTTTTGCATGCAAGGGTTCACGGAGATAAAGTTTCACACATACCTTTCCCTCTTTCATCTGTGCGGAAAGGCGGCGCAATGTCCATTCGTCCTTGGCTGTGGGAATGCCAAGAAGAAGCTGCCTGCGAAACTGTGCCGCAATCTGAATCTTGCATCTTGAAACAAACTCCGCGTCTGGCATACTGTCGTCACGCCCATAAAGTTGTCTTATCAAATCCTCGTCAGGCCTGTGCATGCCAATGAGCAATCGGCAAACACGCAATTTCCGGTCTCTTCCTTCATAGACATAATCTCCCTGAAGCGTATCTATTTGATTGACAATCAAATCCCAACCACGCAGGTTGAAATAGCCAACACAGAAATCCACTCTTCTAACACCGACATTGTTTATAATGCCTTGTAGTCCTTCTGTAAACTTTAACTCAATATTGTCGTATATTCGTGCCATGACAATAAACAAGTGGTCCAAGCTCCAAAGACACAAAACAGTTATTGATAGTATAGTCTTGACATATAGAAAAAAGAACGTGGAGCTAATGACATCCATTCGATTCTGGTTTGAGGCCTTCGAACTGCCCACGTAGAAGAAACGAACAGAGTCAAAAGCCCCACGTAAGGATATAATAACCCTGATGCGCTTGACAACAGAATACAACATCTGCTGTCAAGCTACACCAAGGGCATAGTTTACTATACCTTAAATGGGGCGTCTGCATCTGCTTGATTTTGCTCTACGTTGAAGTGTTCGAAGTTCCAAACCGACAAAATCAAAGCGTATGTAAACGCCTTTTTTCAACATGTATTGTGGCAAAAGTCAATATCCAAGACTGCGCCACATGTCTCTATCATCACTTGCGCCGTAGCTCTGTGAATGATTTTGACGAGGCAAAGTTAAGGAATTAATTGCAAAACGCCAAACTTTTCGCGGCTTTTTTTGAAAGAAAGAAAATATTGAGGCAATAGAAGTTTGCACTACGCTACTCCACGGCATCTATTCTTAATGGCATAATAGCTGGCATAATGGCAGAACAAGAGAATATCACCAAAAACCCTTCACCCTTCACTTTTTCGCTGTAAGTCATTGAGTTTCAGTATCATATCGGAGTGAAGGGTTGTTACAACCCTTCACCACCCTTCACTACCCTTCACCAAAGTGCAGTAAGCGTCTCCACGATGGCGTATTGCAGAATCGGAATTTATTGATTAACGAAATCTGCCACAAAATCACTAAGAAAAAAAATATCTGAAGATGTAAATCTGTGAAGGGTAGTGAAGGGTAGTGAAGGGTCAGAACAAC
>JAQXRI010000128.1 GCA_029218445.1 Prevotellaceae bacterium
CTCGAACTGCACGACGCCAGCTTCTGTCATGACCTGTGGAATGACAACAACATGTTTGGCGTTGATTATACAAGTAACAACTTTCAATTGTTGCGGGGAAACAATGAAATAGCCATTGACGCCAATGCAAGGAAACTCACCAGGCGCAGAATGCTTTACAATTTCTTCAAGTCAAAACCTGTCGAGAAATATGTCAAGAATCCCGATAACATTAATAATGATGCTAACATCGCCGACAATGTATGGACAACATGGGTTGACAATCTGGCTCTCGTCACCCAACCAAAGCCCAACCCGTTGTGGGCTTTGGTTGACACAACTTTCTTGGGACTGACCAATTTTGCACAGACAGGTTGGTCGAAAGACTTCATGAAGTATAATAAACTAATGAAGACGTTCAACATCAACGGACTGTCGGGACCCTATTCAATGTGGGGCACGGCTTCGCGGGGCGAACTGCTCATTTCAAACGGAAATGAAAATACATTGCGGCTCAACAACCGTTCAACAGGATGGGGGCCTCACCCCAACAACGACCCCTCAATGGCATCTTTAAAATATACGTTGAAACGGCAATATCCACAACAACCACAGCAACAATAATGACAACAACAAGAAAATAAATAAAACACTATTATTAATTTTTTAAAACGTAACAATTATGGCAAAAACACCAGTTAAAATCGAGATTGACGGTTACAAGGAGCGCGAAGTGCAGATGGTAACCTATGAGTTTGACCAAGCAACCGATACAGAGGGTCAGATGTCTGGCATTCCTCGTGGCGGTAAAATAGTAGTAAAGGTAAAGGCCCTCAACGACGGCACCCCCGACCTGCTCGCATGGATGCTTGAGCGCAACCTGCCAAAGAACGGCAAGATCACATTCAACGAGACCAAGACAGGCAAGGTGATGAAGACCATCGAGTTTGAAGGCGGCTACTGCGTTGACTTCGAGGAGAAGTGGGAAGACAAGGCCGGCCACTTCGAGCTTATTGAAATTTCTTGCCAGAAAATCAAGTTCGGCTCTGTAGAGTTTGAGAACGAGTGGGCATAAAGACGTTTCAATACTTCGACATTGCAACACCAAAGCATTAAAGTGTTAAGAAATTAAAAGGTTTAAAGCATTTAAAAAAACAATTATTTTATGGCAGCAAATGTAACACCAGTAAAACTGGAAGTGAAGGATTTCGAGGAGCGCGAAGTTATCCTCGTTGACTATAAGTTCAATCAGAGCACCGACATTGAAGGACAGATTTCAGGCATTCCACGCGGCGGCAAGGTAACCATCCGCGTCAAGGCCATGAACGACGGCAACAACCAGCTGCTCCAGTGGATGCTCGCCCCCAACGACCCACGCGACATGAAGGTGTCGTTTGAGAACACCGTTGACGGCTCGACAATGAAGGCCCTCGAAGGCACAGGTTGCTACTGCATCCACTACACCGAGAAGTGGGAAGACGGTCAGGAGCACTACGAGGAGATTGAGGTCGTTTGCCAGACTCTCAAGAACGGTCCCGTTGAGTACAACAATCCTTGGAAGTAATGCATTAGCCGATGGAAGTCATCGCTAAATTGCAATTTGGAGACAACTTCGAAAAAGCCTACCACCAAACATATCAGGTGGTAGGCTACCATTCGCTTGTCTCGCGCCGTCACAATTCGTTCCATCCTTACACCGTGCCGCAGTGCGACATGATTGAACTCACGGTTGTGGCTCCCGACAAGTCCGACATGGGGCTTTACCAGTGGTACTTGGACAATGAGAAGCGAAGCGGATGCATCTCGTTGGACTTGCAGGAAGTGAAGGCCAATGAAGACAGCAGCGTTGAACACATGCTGGAGTTTGACGACGCACAATGTTTTGCCATCGAGGAAGACTACAATGTGCTCAACCATAGCCTCCGCCTGTTTACCTTGAAAGTCTGCGTCGCCAACTTCTCCTTCGACGGCATCTGCTTTGGCTTGGAAGCAAACACATGACAACAACAACAACGACGAAAAAAAATGGCTAACATCAAAGTTGAGCTTTTCACCGACAGCGTTTTGGAGCAAAGCCTGAAGCAGGCCGACGGCATTGTCGTGAGGCATTACAACTATGCCCTTCAGCGCTCACGCAACGACAACGGCGAGCCTTATGGGCCAAGCTCAGGAGGCCTGCTGACAGTTGAAGTGGCCTTAGGGTCGAGCGGCGGCGTTCAGATTAAGGAGTTCTACGAGCGCATCAAGCAGTCCTGTTCCTCAACCTTCTCGCTCCTGTTCAATGACCTTTATGACGCTCATGGCTACCTCGACTCCTACGACGGAGGCATAGTGTTCGAGGGCTACGTCGTCAGCCTCGGCGAAACCTTCATGCGCGAGGCCGTCGAGGCAGGCGAGAAGCACATCATTCTGACGCTCAAGGTGCTCATAACATCCATGACATGTCTTGGCACCGCAGGCAACCTAAACTGCGTATTCTCCAACTAAAAAAAACGACACATCCTTTTTTCTTATGGCAAACATACTCGACGACTTGAAGGCGGCTCTAAGCAGTTTTGAAAGCAGCGTGAAAAGCGACCTCGAAGAAATACGCAGCCAAAAACTTGAAGTGCTGCGGCTGAAAAACGAGATTACCGACACTGCCAATGGTGTAAACTATGTGCGCAACGACGGCACCGTAATCATCTCGGCGCCCAACATCATCATTGGCAATGTTGACAAGCAGGGCAACCTTCTCGGCCAAGGCGGCGGCTCGAGAGTGGTGATAAGGGCCAACAGCGTGGCCGTTGAAGGCGTCGGCTCAGACATCGTGGGAGGAAGCATTGTGCAGCGTGCGGCAAGCATCCGAAGCATTGCCGTCGATCCTGGCGTCGATGGAATGGAAAACGTCGTCTGCGACCGCTCCGAAATAGTGTGCCAAGCCAAAGGCATTGCGCTTCAGGCCGACAACGACGAGGCGGCCTTCGTCAGCTCTGCCGGCACCGCCTTGGGCATCAGCCTCCTTACCGACACCGCCATACAGCTTAACGCCACCCCCGCCTGCAAAAGCAAGATGGCCGTCATCGACCAAGAGATGACGACAATCGACAGCCAAGCCGGCAACCTCAACTCGCAAATGAGAAGCGTGAAGAACGACGTGGAAAAGGCCATTGCCGACATCACCAGGCTCATCGACCAGCAGACGGAGCTCAACGACAGCGAGGAGCACCTGCGCTCCAGTCAGCCCGACCTTTCCGAAATGCACGACCAATATGTAGTGCTTGAGCAGCAACTGCTCGATGCCGTCAGCCACCACATCAGGCTCATTGCCCAATTGGCTGAGCTGAACCGACGAAAGGATGCACTGAAGCTGATAAAGCAGGAACTGTCGGACAACAGCTCGCAATTTAAAAAAGCAAGCACTGGCTCGTTCATCGCGATGAATTCAGAGGTGGTGGGCATAAGGTCAGTGGATGGCGACGGCAACCTTCGCGACAACCCCGAGGCCGGACTCTACGTCAAGTCGCCACACATTGGCCTTTACTCAACCGACAGGAAAGGCCAGCTCGTCGAGGGCGGCAGCGTCAGCGTCAACGCACAGTCGGTGGGCATATCGACGGCAAGCGCAAAGCTCGATGCAAAGCAGGAAAAGGGCGACATCGACGCCATTGGCGACGTCACCATAATATCCCGCACGCTTAACGTTCAGGCCATCGACCGCAAAATGGAGAACAAGAAGATAGAAGAAAAGGCACTCACCAAGGACGGCAAGATAACCTTCAGGGCTGAAAACATAACGGCCGAAGCCGCCGACACCGAAGGCAAATCGACAGGCCGCATCCAGCTTAACGCCCACGACATAAGGGTGGCCTCGATGAACCTCGACAAGGAGCAGCGCACCTTCAAGGAGCTTGCCGCCGACAGCCAGATGGTGCTGACGGCCGACAACATGTTTGTAGGCAGCAGCTCCAACGACTCCGCCGCCACATTGGTGCAGGTGGCGGCCGACAAGGTAGCCGTCATGGCCGCCACAACGGCCGAAATGCAGCAAGGCGACGGCAAGGCTGTAGTGACGCTCGACAGCGGCAACCTGACGGCCGGAAGCGGCAAAAACCAGCTTTCGGGCGACACCACCATAGACGGCAAGGCCGAGATAAAGGGCGAGACCACCGCACCGTCGGGCAAGTTCGACAGCCTCGACGCCGCCAAGTCGTTCACGTCGCCCAACATTTCCGACGGCATGGCCATGCCATCGCCCGCCTCACCGGCCAAGCCCTCGGCAAAGCTGAAGCAACAGGAGGCAAAGAAATAGTTGATTAGTAAAAATGCTCCCCCACATAACTCCCCTTAAAAAAAAGATTTATGTCAAAATTTGTATGTACAGGCGCAATGCTGCAATGTTCGTTTGGCATGGCCCCAAGTTCGTTTATGGTAGTTGACCCCATGCGTCCAAAGGTTCAAAACAAACCTACGGGAAACATTATGGACAACAAACCCATGGTAAACATTCTGCCCTTTGGCATGTGTCAAAGCATGGCAAACCCCACCGTGGCCTCGGCTACCGCCGCCGCAGCAGGAGTGCTCACGCCCATGCCCTGCATACCAGTGATAGTGGCACCGTGGACACCCGGAGGAAAGCCCATGATAAGCAATTTCCCCGCTCTGATAGACAACTGCAAGTGCATGTGCAACTGGGGAGGAAACATCTCAGTGAGCATGCCGGGCAATGTGTGCAATGCAACGTGTAAGTAAAGATGAAAAAAACAGTAATATCGCTTTTGAGTGACCTGCAAGGCAGGCTCTTGGGCTATTTTTCAGTAATGTCCTACGGCTATTGCCAACTCTGCGTCAAGGCCGACCCTTCGTCGCTGCTTGGCTTCGAACACGAACATGACGGAGAGATAAGCAAAATAGAAAATCTGGCCGAAATAGGCGTACACGACGAGCCTGAACATGCCGACAAGCTCGAAGTATATCCGCGCGACCCACGAAACCTGCCCGTGCTTATGCAAGGCATCATGGAGATACATCCTGAGTTCAGGCAGTCGCTCGAAAAATATAAGGATGCCGACGCCAACGACGACAGCTTAGAGTCGAAATACCTGCGCCTCACCATGCCCGAAGTCAACGACGAGCGGCGCGACCTGCTCCTTACCGCCGTAGATGCCCTCGACACCGAGTGCAAGCTGAAATACGATGCCATGAAGGCAAAATACCTGGCCAAAATCACCAAACTTCTCCTCGACACCCCTCAGGAGCTTGACGAGGCAAAGGCGCACATTGACCAGCTGCTTGACGAAGCCAACGCTATGCGCCAGCAAATGACCGACGACAAGAAAAAGGAAGTGGAGGAGGCCTACGGCCGCTATCTTGCCCGCCAGCGTCCCGCCACTGCCGCCCCATCACCCACGTCATCATTCCACCCTGACACCAACATAGGCCAGACGTTGCGAATGGATTAAATAGAGGTGAAAGAATTATCGTGATTTCGTCGAAATCAAACAACAAGTAGGGGCGGACCCATGTGTCCGCCCCTATTCGCGAGGTTTTAACGGTTTAAGTCTTCGTAGGTTATAAATTTTCAATATTCAACATTCAATCTACATAATGCAGCTCGTAACGCCGAGCGTAGTTGCTATAGCTGTGGCTATTGAAACGATGAGCTGAACTATCAGCTTCCATGTTTCCTTTTTTATTGGTGTACTCATAATGTTTTGTTTTTTTAGTGGTGAGGGGTAAGAGAATACTTTCGAGGTAGTTTACCAATCTATCAACTCCTACCATCACCCGCAACTGAACTTTAATTCTTTAATTGACTTCTACGAATTTCCCGCCGCCGTAGGGGCGGACCCATGTGTCCGCCCGCCGCCTAAAACCAGCGGAAAGGCATTTATATATGTTATGCCGGAGATTTGCGTCGGCGGGGGGACACACGGGTCCGCCCCTACGGCGGCGGTCATTAACGTAACATCTACCGCAAAAGAACTTTAATTTTTTAATTGACTTCGTCGAACTTCGTTTCTTTACTCTCAAGCGCGCCGAAGCGCGCTTGACCTACTCGCCTACAGCGCCGCCCTGCTCGGGATTGTCTTCGCCGCCAGTGACATTGGCAGCAAACTCGGCCGTCAGGGTCACTGCCTCGCCAGTGGTGGTATAGGTTCGGGTGGCGTTGGTGTCGCCGTCGCTCCACTTCACGAAATGAGCGGTTGCTTCAGGAGTTGCCTTCAGCTCTACCTCAGTGCCTGCCGCATACATGCCGCCGCCGCTTACAGTACCCAACGCTTCGTTATTTGACAAAACAGTGAGCTGGAACTTGTTTGCCATGTCTATCTCTCCTGGGTCGGCGGAGTTCACGCGCTTCACCACGTTGCCGTTGCGGTCGTAGCAGGTGATGCTGATGGTGGCGTCCTGCAATGCCTTCTTCACGTCGGTCGATGGGGTGAAGATGATTTT
>JAQXRI010000129.1 GCA_029218445.1 Prevotellaceae bacterium
AGTCCCGACTTTACCGAGCGCGACATACAACGCCTCTTGCCCTACGTTGAATATTGAGAGGCATGTGTATAAAACAAAAAATCCTGTAAGTAGAGTAACTTACAGGAACTTGTGTTTTGCGCTTCAGGATGGGCTTGAACCAACGACCCCATGATTAACAGTCATGTGCTCTAACCAACTGAGCTACTGAAGCAGTATATTTGCGCCTCATTTCTGAATTGCGGTGCAAAGGTACTATGTTTTTTTGAAACCACCAAATTTTTAGCCGTTTTTCTTCTGTAAGGATTGATTTTTTTCGATGTGCGTGGTTGTAAAAGGCCACAAACTCCGCGAGGCGTAATAATGTTTTGTTTTCTATCAACTCCTACCATCACCCGCAACTGAACTTTAATTTTTTAATTTTTAATTCTTTAATCTCAAGCGCGCCGAAACGCGCTTGACCTACTCGCCTATTGCGCCGCCCTGCTCTTCATCACCGCCAGTGATGTTGCCTGCAAACTCGGCCGTCAGGGTTACTGCCTTGCCAGTGGTGGTGTAGGTGCGGGTGGCGTTGGTGTCGCCGTCGCTCCACTTCACGAAATGGTATGCTGCGTTTGGCGTTGCCTTCAGCTCCACCTCAGTGCCTGCCGCATACATGCCGCCGCCACTTACAGTGCCGTACTCTGCGTTGTTGGCCTCAACAGTGAGCATAAACTTGTTAGCTCTCACCTCTCACCCCTTACCTCTCACCTCCAATTTTCTTTACACGCTTCAAAGTTACGACAAAATTTTTTTTTATGCAATTAATTGCATAAATAATTTCCGGCAATTATGTTTTTTTTGGAAACACTTTAATATACAAACTTTTGTTGATTATAGAAATTTTGCGTGACATCGGCCTGCTAATCCTATATAATTAGAACACAAAGGCACAAAAAAACATGGAACCAAGGCATTCTTTAGATAAAAAGGTTGGAGGTGAAGAATAGAAAAAAAAGACCAAGAATTTATTTCTAAATTCCTGGTCTTTGCGCTTCAGGATGGGCTTGAACCAACGACCCCATGATTAACAGTCATGTGCTCTAACCAACTGAGCTACTGAAGCAATATTTGCGCCTCATTTCTGAATTGCGATGCAAAGGTAGTATGTTTTTTTGTAATAGCCAAACTTTTTCGTGATTTTTTTCGAAAAAAGGCGTATTTTTCTTATTTTTCGTTCAAAATATGGTGGTTTTAGCTATATAATTACTAATTTTGCACCCAAAATAAGCATTTAAAGAGAAATGAAGAAAATTCTTGCATTAGTTGCGCTCGCAATGACTGTTGTTGCTCCTGTGAATGCCCAACAGTCGAAAAACCATAATTTCGAGGTGGCAAAATACCTGGATGTGTTCAACAATATATATAAAGGCCTTGACCTGATGTATGTGGATTCGCTGAATCCGCAGGAGGTGATAGGCAACGGCATAAAGGCCATGCTGCGCAGTCTTGACCCTTATACCGAGTATTATCCTGAGGAAAAGACGAAAGACTTGAAGCTTATGCTGACGGGAAAGTATGCGGGTATAGGTTCGATAATAAGATGGCACCAGCGGCTGAAAACTTCAGTCGTTGACGAGCCTTTTGAGGGTATGCCTGCCGCCGAGGTGGGGCTGAAGAAGGGCGACGTGATACTGAGCATTGACAACCTCGACATGAAAGGAAAGGAAATCAGCTACGTGACCGACCATCTGAAAGGAACGGCCGGGTCGTCGTTTGTATTGAAAGTGAAGAGGCCAACGACGGGAAAAATCATGAGCTTCAAGGTGACGCGCCAAAACATAAAAGAGCGCGACATACCTTATTATGGCATGCTTAACGACGAGATAGCATACATCAATTTCAAGTCGTACATTGACGGAAGTGCAAGAAAAATGCGCAACGCATTCATAGAACTCAAGAACAAGGGAGCCAAGAAGCTGATACTCGACTTGCGCGACAATGGCGGAGGAGCCGTTCAGGAGGCTGTTGACATAATTAACATGTGGGTGCCGAAGGGAACGGTGATAATTGAGCAAAAAGGCAAACTGCCACAAGCCAACCACGACTACAAAACCCGACTGGAACCCGTTGACACGCTGATGCCAATGGTGGTGATGGTCAATGGCGCGACGGCAAGTTCGAGCGAGATAACCTGCGGGTCGCTGCAGGACCTCGACAGAGCATTAATATTAGGTACGCGCACGTATGGCAAAGGACTCGTGCAGGCTCCTATCGACATGCCATACAACGGCAACCTGAAACTGACGACTGGAAAATACTACATTCCAAGTGGAAGATGCATACAGGCCGTAAACTATAAGCACAGCGGCGGAGGCTATTTGGAAAGCATACCCGACAGCCTTACCAGAGTGTTTCATACAAGAAACGGACGTGAGGTGCGCGATGGAGGTGGCATAATGCCCGACGTTGTGGTCGCTCCCGACACATTGCCGAACATTGCCGTCTATATCGACCGCCTTGACTCGATGGAGGTGATGTTTGACTATGTGGCAGAGTATGTGGCGAAGCACAGCGCAATAGCGCCGCCACGCGAATTCAGATTGAGCGACGCTGAATTTGCCGAATTCAAGCGGCGTGTCGTGGAAAGCGGATTCGACTACGACCCCGAGAGCGAGAAAGCACTGGGCGAACTGGAGAAACTCGTGAAGTTTGAAGGCTATTATGACGATGCCAAGGAGGAGTTTGAGGCACTGAGGAAAAAGCTCAAGCACAATGTGGCTCGTGATATAGAAAAGGAGAAGGCGACACTGAAGGAAATGCTGGAGCGCGACATCGTGACGGCCTTTTATTATCAAGCGGGAGGAATAGAAAACTCGATGTGCTACGACAAGCAGCTGAAGGAAGCCGTCAAGCTGTTGGACAACGAAGAAGAATACAAGTCAAAGTTGCAGGGCGGCACGAAGTGACAACAGCTTGGAATGCCATAAATGGCCTGTAGATGTTAAATAAGTTTAACGTATAGGCACATTCTTCAAGTTTCATGCTTCAATATTCACTTTTCTTTGTACCTTTGCACCTGTTCAGTGGAATGAGGAGCTTCTCCGAAAGCTCCTCATTCTTGTTTTTTTAGCTCAGCCTGCCTGAATGAAGCGGGCGGGCATAGTAAAATTATAAGATATGATAGAGAAGACTGTAGTTAAGACATTTGTGGAAGAGTGGTTGGCTAACAACGACTATTTTCTGGTTGACGTAACCTTTACCCCCGACGATCGCATCGTGGTGGAGATAGACCATGCCGACGGAGTGTGGATTGAGGACTGTGCCGAACTGAGCCGTTTCCTTCAGGACAAGCTCGGCGAGGAGCTTGGTAACTACGAGCTTGAGGTGGGTTCGGCAGGAATTGGCCAGCCATTCAAGGTTCCGCAGCAATACACCAACCATATAGGCAAGGAGGTGGAAGTGCTTGATGCCGACGGCAAGAAGGTGCAGGGAGTGCTCAAGACTGTCGATGGAGCCGACTTTACGGTGGCTGTCAAGGAGAAGCAGAAACTGGAGGGAAAGAAGCGTCCGGTGATGGTGGAAGTTGACAAGACCTTTAATATGAATAATATAAAATATACAAAATACTTATTAAGTTTCAAGTAATTAGCTATGGCAGCAAGGAAAGAAGAGAAGGGTCCGAGCATGATCGAGACCTTCCAGGAATTCAAGGAGACCAAGAACATCGACCGTACCACTTTGGTGAGCGTTCTTGAGGAGAGTTTTCGCAATGTCATTGCGAAGATTTTCGGTAGTGACGCCAACTTCGATGTCATTGTCAATCCTGACAAGGGTGACTTTGAAATCCACCGCAACCGCATTGTGGTTGCCGACGGCGAGGTGAAGGACGAGAATAAGGAGATATCGTTGACCGACGCCCAGAAGATTGAACCCGACTACGAGATTGGAGAAGAGGTGAGCGAAGAGGTGAACTTCAGCAAGTTCGGACGTCGTGCGATACTCAACCTCCGTCAGACGTTGGCGTCGAAGATTCTGGAGCTCGAGCACGACTCGCTCTATAATAAGTATAAGGACAAGGTGGGCACAGTGGTCAGCGCCGAGGTTTATCAGATGTGGAAGCGCGAGGTGCTTCTCATCGACGACGAAGGCAACGAGCTGCATCTGCCAAAGAGCGAGCAGATAAGCCGCGACACATACCACAAAGGCGAGACCGTGAAGGCTGTCGTGCTGCGCGTTGACAATGAGAACAACAATCCGCGCATCATACTCAGCCGTACTTCTCCAAAGTTCCTTGAACGACTGCTTGAGGCCGAAGTGCCGGAAATCAACGACGGACTCATCTCCATTCGCGGCGTTGCCCGCATGCCCGGCGACAGGGCCAAGGTGGCCGTTGAGAGCTACGACGACCGCATCGATCCTGTAGGAGCCTGCGTGGGCGTGAAGGGAAGCCGTGTGGCAGGCATCGTGCGCGAGCTGTGCAACGAGAATATCGACGTGATAAACTATTCAAGCAACATCCAGCTCTACATACAGCGTGCCCTCGCTCCTGCCAACGTGACCAGCATAAGCGTTGACCAGGAGAACCACAAGGCCGAGGTTTACCTCCAGCCCGACCAAGTGTCGCTTGCCATTGGCCGCAGCGGCATGAACATCAAGCTCGCCAGTATGCTTACCGAGTACACCATCGACGTGTTCCGCGTAGTGAGCGAGGGCGAGGCCGACGAGGACATCTATCTCGACGAGTTCTCCGACGAAATCGACCAGTGGGTCATCGACTCAATCAAGGGCATCGGTCTTGACACGGCCAAGGCTGTGCTCAATGCGCCACGCGACATGCTTATCGAGAAGGCCGACCTTGAGGAGGAGACTGTTGACCAAGTGCTCCGTGTGCTTAGGACAGAGTTTGAACAATAAGCAAGCGGCGGCAAGACTTTTATTTCTTATTTTTTAATTTAAAATTTATTTCTAAAGTGGGCATCAGATTAAATAAAGTATTGACAGAATTGAATATAGGACTTCAAACGGCAGTTGATTTCCTGAAAAACAAGAGAAGCTTGGGCGAGATAAAGGACGATACAAACCTCTCGACCAAGATTTCAGATGAGCAGTATCATGCCCTGGTCAGCCAGTTCAAAGGCGACAAGGACATAAAGAACGAGGCTGAGAAGCTGGCCAAGAAGGGCAAGGACAAAAAGGTCGAGAAGAAGGTGGCCGTAAAGGCCGACGACCTTGTGACCAAGGTGCAGAAATATACACCGCTCGGACGCATTGACCTTGACAGCATTGGCAAGCCTGCAAAGCCGTCATCTGATGTTCCTGAAACGAAACCCGCCGCTGAGGCTGCTGCCGAGAGCCCGGTGCGAGACCATCAGAAGCCATCGGCTGAGGTAGTGGAAAAGGTTGTTGAAGAGCCTGTCAAGACAGCTGCAAAGGCTGACGAAACAGTGCGCCCACAGGCTGTACCCGCCAAGGATGAGGCTAAGGAGAAACTGAAGTCCAACGCTCAGCAACAGGGCGTGGATAAAAAGGATTCAAATGCCGACACCATGCGCAAACCCGCACGTGATGCCGAAAGAGCAAATACGGAAAAGAAAAAAGAAAATGTAAAGGATGCGGCTCCAGGTGACAATAGAGCCTCGCAAGCCAGTCAAAACAAGAACAACGTGGACAATAACGCCAACATTAACCGACAGAACGGTAAAGGCCATAAGACTGTGGACAACAACAGTCAGCCAAAGAAAGCTCAGGTGGAGCGCAATGACGACGAAAACAGAATTTTTACGCTCAAGAGCGAAAAGAAACTGGCTCCAAAGGTAAACGTATTGGGAAAAATTGATTTGGATGCTCTCAACCAGAGCACACGACCCAAGAAGAAGTCCAAGGAGGAACGTAAGAGAGAACGCGAAGAGAAAGCCATGCACAATGGCGAGAAGAAAAAGCGTGTACGCATCAACAATGAGCGCGTGGATATTGAAGCCGCTTCCAGCCAGCAGGGTGGAAATGGAGGAAAGAAGAAGAAAAACAAAGGTGGTGGCGGAAACAATGGCGGAAACAACCAGGGAAACGCCAACAACAACCAGCAGCAGGGCGGAGGCAAAAACCGCAACAAGAACAAAAACCGGGCACCGAAGCCCATTGAGGTAAGTGAGGAGGACGTAGCACGCCAGGTAAAGGAGACGCTTGCACGTCTGACAAACAAAAACCAGAACAAGAAGGGTGCCAAGTATCGCCGCGAGAAGCGAGAGGCCGTACAGGAGCGACTCAACGAGGAGATGCGGGAAGAGCAGGCAGAGAGCAAGACCTTGAAGCTCACCGAATTTGTTACCGTGAGCGAGCTGGCCACGATGATGAATGTGCCGGTCAACAAGGTCATCGGTACCTGCATGAGTGTGGGCATTATGGTGTCAATCAACCAGCGTCTTGACGCAGAGACCATCAATCTTGTGGCCGACGAGTTCGGATTCAAGACCGAGTATGTAAGTGCTGAGGTCAGCGAAGCGGTGAGCGAGGAGGAGGACGACGAGAACGACCTCATACCACGCGCTCCAATAGTTACCGTCATGGGACATGTTGACCACGGTAAGACTTCGCTGCTCGACCATATCCGCAAGTCGAACGTCATTGCAGGTGAGGCAGGCGGCATTACACAGCACATCGGCGCCTACAACGTGACGCTTGGCGACGGACGAAAGATAACCTTCCTCGACACTCCCGGACACGAGGCCTTCACTGCCATGCGTGCCCGTGGCGCCCAGGTTACCGACATTGCCATCATCATCATCGCCGCCGACGACAGCGTCATGCCTACCACACGCGAGGCCATTGCCCATGCTCAGGCTGCCAATGTGCCTATGGTGTTTGCAATCAACAAGATAGACAAGCCGGGAGCCAACGCCGACAAGATACGCGAAGACCTTGCCAACATGAACCTCCTTGTGGAGGAGTGGGGCGGTAAATACCAGTGTCAGGAAATATCGGCAAAGAAAGGCCTCGGCGTGCAGGAACTGCTTGAGAAAGTGCTGCTCGAAGCCGAAATGCTCGACCTCAAGGCCAATCCAAACCGCCGTGCCACAGGCTCCATCATCGAGTCGTCGCTCGACAAGGGTCGCGGATATGTTTCTACCGTGCTCGTGTCGAACGGAACATTGAAGGTGGGCGACATAGTAATTGCTGGTACAAGCCACGGCCGCATCAAGGCCATGTTCAACGAGCGCAACCAGCGCATTGAGAAGGCGTCGCCAGCCGAGCCGGCAATCATCCTTGGACTTAACGGCGCTCCTACTGCGGGCGACTCGTTCCATGTGATGGAAACCGAGCAGGAAGCCAAGGAGATAGCCAACAAGCGTGAGCAGTTGCAGCGTGAGCAGGGCTTGCGCACACAGACGCGTGTTACACTGGCCGACATAAGCCACCGCATTGCACTTGGCTCGTTCAAGGAACTCAACCTCATCGTCAAGGGAGATACCGACGGAAGTATCGAGGCTCTCAGCGACTCGTTCATCAAGATGTCAACCGAGAAGATTCAGGTGAACGTCATACACAAGGCCGTTGGACAGATTTCGGAGAACGACGTACAGCTTGCAGCCGCCTCTGACTCCATTATCGTGGGATTCCAGGTGCGTCCTTCATCGGCAGCCCGCAAACTGGCTGACAAGGAAGGTGTTGAAATCAATACATACTCAATCATCTATGATGCCATCGAGGATATCCACGACGCAATGGAAGGTATGCTCGACAAGGTTAAGAAAGAGGTCGTTACCGGACAGGTTGAGGTGCGTGAGGTTTACAAGATATCGAAGGTGGGAACCGTTGCCGGTGCATTTGTGACAGAAGGCAAAGTCCACCGTACCGACAAGGCTCGCCTTGTGCGCGACGGCATCGTAGTACACACAGGCGAAATCAATGCACTGAAGCGTTACAAGGACGACGTTAAGGAGGTTGGCGCCAACTTCGAGTGCGGTATCTCGCTCGTCAACTTCAACGACATCCAGCAGGGCGACATCATCGAGACCTTCATGGAGATTGAAGTGCAGCAGAAATTGTAAATTCTTAGTTGGCGAGTTGACAAGTAATTAAGTTGACGAGTAGGCAAGTTGGCGAGTGAACAAGAAAATTGTTTGCCAGAAGCAGCTTGCCAACTTGCAGAACTTAACCCCTTAACCCGTTAACCCGTTAACCCGTTAACTTGTCAACTCGTTAACTTGTCAACTATAAAACATACATGACAGACAAGAACGCATTTGTACGTCAGGTGGCGGAGCAGAAATATGAGTACGGCTTCACCACCGACGTGCATACTGAAATAATAGAGAAGGGACTCAACGAGGATGTCGTTCGCCTCATTTCATCAAAGAAAGGTGAACCTGAATGGATGCTCGACTTCCGCTTGCGTGCCTTCCGCCATTGGCAGAAGATGAGCCAGCCTACATGGGGGCACGTTACGGTGCCGCCCATTGACTATCAGGCCATATCATATTATGCCGACCCTTTGGCACAAAAGAAGAAGCAGGAGAACAAGGAAATCGACCCTGAGCTGATGAAGACTTTCGACAAGCTCGGCATTCCGCTTGAGGAGCGGCTGGCACTTAGCGGCACAGCCGTTGACGCCATCATGGACTCGGTGTCGGTGAAGACGACCTTTAAGGAGAAACTTGCCGAAAAGGGAGTCATATTCTGCTCCATTGGCGAGGCCATAAAGGAACACTCTGAACTCGTAAGGCAGTATTTGGGCACTGTGGTGCCTTACAGCGACAACTTCTTCGCGGCTTTGAACAGTGCCGTCTTCAGCGACGGCTCGTTTGTGTATATCCCCAAGGGAGTGCGCTGCCCGATGGAATTGAGCAGCTATTTCCGCATCAACGCCCGCAATACAGGCCAGTTTGAACGAACCCTGATCGTTGCCGACGACGACGCTTACGTGTCGTATCTTGAAGGCTGCACGGCTCCGATGCGCGACGAAAACCAGTTGCACGCAGCCATTGTGGAGATTGTCGTGATGAACAATGCCGAAGTGAAGTATTCTACCGTGCAGAACTGGTATCCGGGCGACGAGAAGGGAAAGGGCGGAGTGCTCAACCTTGTAACAAAGCGCGGCGACCTGCGCGGCGTTAACAGCAAACTCTCGTGGACTCAGGTCGAGACAGGCTCGGCCATCACATGGAAGTATCCATCGTGTTTGCTTCGTGGCGACAACTCTCAGGCGGAGTTCTACAGTGTTGCCGTGACCAACAACTATCAGGAGGCCGACACGGGAACGAAAATGATTCACATGGGGAGAAACACCAAGAGTACCATCATCTCAAAAGGCATATCGGCAGGCCACAGCCAAAACTCTTACAGAGGCCTTGTAAGGGCGACGGCCAATGCCGACAACGCCCGAAACTACTCGTCGTGCGACTCGCTGCTGCTCGGGAGCGACTGTGGAGCGCACACATTCCCCTACATGGACATTCACAACGACACTGCCATCGTCGAACATGAGGCTACGACGAGCAAAATCAGCGAAGACCAGCTCTTCTACTGCAATCAGCGCGGCATTCCCACAGAACAGGCCGTAGGACTCATTGTCAACGGCTATGCCAAGGAGGTGCTCAACAAGCTGCCGATGGAGTTTGCCGTTGAGGCGCAAAAGTTGCTCAGCGTATCGTTGGAAGGTACTGTGGGGTGAGATTTAACTCCCAAAATATAAAAAGTATAATTATGTTAGAAGTAAGAGATTTGTGCGCCAGAATTGGCGATAAGGAAATATTGAGAGGCATCAACCTCACCATCAACGATGGCGAAGTACACGCCATAATGGGACCCAACGGTTCGGGAAAGTCAACGCTCAGTGCGGTGCTCGTTGGCAATCCGCTGTATGAGGTTACAAGCGGAACGGCAACGTTCAACGGCAAGGACCTGCTGGCGATGAAGCCTGAGGACAGGGCACACGAGGGACTTTTCCTTTCGTTCCAGTATCCTGTGGAGATTCCCGGTGTTTCGATGACCAATTTCATGCGTGCCGCCATCAACGAGAAGCGTAAGTATGAGGGCAAGGAGCCAATGCCTGCAGGCGAGTTCCTGAAGCTCATGCGCGAGAAGCGTGCCATCGTTGAGCTTGACTCGAAGCTCGCTAACCGTTCGGTCAACGAAGGATTCAGCGGCGGAGAGAAGAAACGTAACGAAATATTTCAGATGGCCATGCTTGAACCGAAACTCTCCATACTCGACGAGACCGATTCGGGTCTTGACGTTGACGCCATGCGCATTGTGGCCGAGGGAGTAAACAAGCTGCATACTCCTGAGACAAGCACCATTGTCATAACTCATTACGACCGCCTGCTTGAGATGATAAAGCCCGACGTGGTGCATGTGCTCTACAAGGGACGCATAGTCAAGACCGCCGGCCCTGAACTTGCAAAGGAAATACAGGAACGTGGTTACGACTGGATAAAGGCGGAGATTGAAAGTTGAACATTGAAAGTTGAAGAATAAAAGTGAGTAATCAGTATATAGAATTGTATGACGAGTGCCGTTCTATGATTCATAGGCACAGTGCCGACGTGATGAATGCCGTGCGCGACGAAGCCTTCGCTGACTTCAAGCGTTTGGGCATTCCTACGAAGAAGCTCGAAAGGTATAAATATACCGACATGACGAAGCTCTTCGAGCCCAACTACGGCCTGAACCTCAATCGTCTCGACATTCCCGTAAATCCATACGACGCTTTCCGTTGCGATGTCCCCAATCTGTCCACTTCGCTTTATTTTGTAGTCAACGACGCCTTTTACAAGAAAAACGACCCCAAGGCTCCGCTGCCGGAAGGAGTGGTCATTGGCTCGTTGAAGGCCGAGGCGGAGAAGAATCCGCAACTCATTGGGAAGTATTATTCTAAGCTCGCCAAGACGAGCGAAGACGGAATAACCGCACTCAACACTATGTTGGCGCAGGACGGACTCTTCGTTTACGTGCCAAAGAATGTGGTTGTCGAGCGTGCCGTGCAGGTGATAAACATACTGCGCTCGGACGTTGACCTCATGGTCAACCGCAGGGTGCTGATTGTTGTCGAGGAAGGCGCTGAGGTAAAGCTCCTTTTCTGCGACCATGCCGCCGACGACCGCCATTTCCTCGCTACGCAGGTAATTGAGGCTTACGTAGGCCGCAACGCATCGCTCGACCTCTATTGTCTTGAGGAAACCCACGAGAAAAACGTGCGCGTTAGCAACCTTTACATCGACCAGGAGGCCGACAGCCGCGTCAACCACAATATTATAACGCTACACAATGGAGTAACCCGCAACCGCACCGACCTCACCTTCAGCGGTGAAGGGGCCGAGTGTGTGCTCAACGGATGCGTCATTGCCGACAAGAACCAGGTTGTTGACAACAATACACTCATCGACCACAAGGTGGGACACTGCAACAGCCGAGAGCTTTACAAGTATGTGCTCAACGGCAAGGCTGTAGGCGCCTTTGCGGGTCGTGTGCTTGTGCGCCATGGCGCACAGAAGACCACCTCCGAAGAGCGCAACCAAAATATCTGCGCCACACGCGAGGCACGCATGTACACCCAGCCCATGCTCGAAATCTATGCCGACGACGTGAAGTGCAGCCACGGCTCTACTGTGGGTCAGCTCAACGACGCTGCAATGTTCTACATGCAACAGCGCGGCATCTCGCTGAAAGAGGCCAAGCTACTGCTTGAGTTTGCCTTCATCAACGAGGTTATCGACACCATGAAGCTTGAGCCGCTGCGCGACCGCCTGCACCATCTTGTCGAGAAGCGCTTCCGTGGCGAACTGAGCAAATGTGAGGGATGCAAGCTGTGTAAGTGACGAAAAAGATGTGACGAAACTGAATAAACCAACAACAAACAACAGGTATGAAAACAATACAAGTCCTTTTAGTCATTGCACTGCTGTCAACCACCTGTTGCCTAAATGCACAGACATTTGCAGGAGACAGAAATTTCGATGGACTGCACAAGAATGAAGTACAGGGCTACTTGCAGTCGGGCGACAACATCATCACCGGATTCTTCATCGGCATGACCGGCGTCTATACGCGCCATTTCGACAAGCATTGGTCGGTGAGGGGTGGTGCCCACTATCAGGTGCAAAAGGGACTCTTTGGTTTTTCGGGTGAAGGCGTTTACCACTTTTCAAAAGGGTATTCTGACTTCTATCTCTCGGCGAAGGCCTTCTACAACCGTTACGATAAATACAAGACCGACGAGTACAATGCCAACGTATCGTTGACATGGCAGACACCATATTTCGACCTTACCGTAGGCGAGTCGTTCATCACCTACAACCTTCTCGCCAGCACCTACACCGAGCCGCTCACGCTGACCTTCGGCACGGGGGTCAACATACGTCCGCGCTGGGAAAAGTGGAACGTGGGAGCTTTTTTCCGAAACTACGACGAATTCTACTATGAGAACTGGAACATCAACTGGGGCTTCAGAGGTATGGGTACGCTCGCCGACAACCTAAAGCTCCTGGCCGAACTCAACATACGTCCCGCAGGCAGCATGAGCCAGTTGGCATCGAAATATGAAACAACCGTTAAAATAGGACTGAAATACGTATGGTAAACAATACAAACATTTCTCGCTTACTGCTTGCAGCGACAGTAGCCATGGCCGGCCTTTATGCACTGTCTTCATGCGACAAGGTCAGCGCCACGGGCATCCTTGTAGGTGGCACTGGAGTTGACGACCGTGTAGAGATGTCATATCTGTATTATAAGAATGAACTCTCTTCGGGTGTAACAAGCATTGTCGATGGCGACTACACGTTTCTCGTCGGAGCCGACAGCCACATTGCCGAAGACACCTGCCGACTGGCAGAGATGTTTCAGATAAGTTTAGAAAACGAAGACCTCTTCTGCGCCCACCTCGGCGACCTTGCCGACACGAAGCCCGAATATTATATACTGACACGCCAGTGTGTGGCCGGAGCCAAACGCAGGTTTGTAGAGAAGTATTATGACTATGAGGATGAATTCAAAGATTACGTCAAAGACAAGGAGACGGGCGATGTGTCGTCCTACGACGATGTCGTCTTCCCGTTCTTTCCCGTTGTCGGCAACCACGACATCACCCACAACGGATGGGCCTTGTTTCAGTCCATCTTCGGCTCGTCGTTCTACGAGTTTGACGTTTTTGTCGATGGCACCGAAGTCTATGACCATTTCATCTTCCTCGATTCTGCCAACGGCACCTTTGGCCGCAAGCAACTTGACTACATCGAGGAAGGCTTAATGGATGCAGACGAGGAGACAGTGCATCTGCGCAATACGTTTGTCTTCACCCACACCAACTTCTTCCGTCCCAGCCGCACGCAGTTCGCCTCGACTCTTCCGCGAGAAGAGATGTACTACATGCTTAACAAGTTTGAGCAATGGCAGTGTACCGCCGTGTTCTGCGGTCATGTACATGCCTGGGACCAGCGCAGGTTCGGCACCGTCGAGTATTTCACCCTCGACTCGATGGGCGAGCGCAACAGTCCCGCAGCGGGCGAATATCTCGTGAGGGTGACATGCAAGAAGAACGGGGAGGTGAAGTATGAGAAGGTTCGAATGAACTATGAGGCGAAATAAGCTGTTGCTCCTTAACTCCTGAAAAACTAATATATGTACGATTTAAACAATATACGCAAGGATTTTCCTATTCTGTCGAGAGAAGTTTATGGCAAGCCGCTTGTATATCTCGACAATGCCGCCACAACACAAAAGCCGTTGTGCGTGCTTGACGCAATGCGCGACGAATACCTCAACGTTAACGCCAACGTTCACCGTGGCGTACACTATCTCTCGCAGCAGGCCACCGACCTGCATGAGGCTGCACGCGAAACGGTGCGCCGATTCATCAATGCAGGCAGCACGAGCGAGATAGTTTTTACGCGCGGCACCACCGAAGGACTCAATCTTGTGGCGTCGTCGTTCAGCGAGGAGATGATGGGTGAGGGCGACGAGGTCATCATCTCGGTCATGGAACACCACTCTAACATCGTGCCTTGGCAACTTCAGGCAGCCAAACGCGGCATTGCCATAAGGGTGATACCAATGGACGACGACGGCAGGCTCGACATTGAGGCCTATGAGACACTGTTCAGCGAAAGGACGCGCCTTGTAAGCGTGGCGCATGTGAGCAATGTGCTGGGAACTGTCAACCCGGTAAAGGAGATGGCCCGCATTGCCCACGACCACGGAGTTCCCATCATGGTTGACGGCGCGCAGTCAACACCACATTTCCGCGTTGACGTGAAGGACCTCGACTGCGACTTCTTTGTTTTCAGCGGCCATAAGATGTATGGACCTACGGGCATTGGCGTGCTCTACGGCAAGGAAGAGTGGCTCGACAGGCTTCCGCCATACCAAGGCGGCGGAGAGATGATTGAAAGCGTGTCGTTTGAGAAGACCACTTTCGAGAGGCTGCCATTCAAGTTTGAGGCCGGCACGCCTGACTATGTGGCGACCCATGGCTTGGCAACGGCCATCGACTACGTTGAGCGCATAGGAATGGACAACATCGCCATGCACGAGCATGAACTGACCGAATACTGCATGCAGCGTCTTGCCTGCATCGACGGCATGAGGCTTTTGGGCAAAGTGCCCGGAAAGGACGCCGTGGTGTCGTTTCTCGTTGGCGATATTCATCATCTTGACATGGGCACCCTGCTCGACCGCCTCGGCATAGCCGTGCGCACCGGCCATCACTGTGCGCAGCCACTGATGATACGCCTTGGAGTGCAGGGCACTGTCCGTGCTTCCTTCGCACTCTACAACACAAAAGAGGAAATTGACGTTCTGGCCAATGGAATAGAACGTGTGTCAAAAATGTTTTGAGCTTGTGGCTTATGCTAAAGAACAACTATTTCGACGGCAAGATTGAGGCAGGCTGCGACGAGGCGGGGCGAGGTTGTCTTGCAGGCAGCGTTTTTGCGGCGGCTGTCATTCTGCCCCCCGACTATCAGAACGAGCTGCTCAACGACTCAAAGCAACTCACCGAGAAACGCCGATATGCCTTGCGCGAAGTTATCGAACGCGATGCCGTGGCTTGGGCCGTAGGCATAGTGACACCTGAGGAAATCGACCATATAAACATTCTCAACGCCTCCATCCTTGCCATGCACCGTGCGCTCGACCAGCTCAGCGTGCGTCCCGAAGCGGTAATTGTGGATGGAAACAGGTTCAAGCCATACGGGGCTTTGCCCTATGCCACAATAGTGAAAGGTGACGGAAAGTATCTCTCCATAGCCGCTGCAAGCATTCTTGCAAAGACATACCGCGACGACTACATGAACAAGCTGGACAATGAGTATCCACAATACGACTGGCACGGCAACAAAGGCTATCCTACCAAGAACCACCGCGAAGCAATAAGGCTGCATGGCGCAACCCCTTATCATCGCCGCAGTTTTAACCTGTTGGGCGACCGCCAGCTCGAACTGCCTTTTGAATATTGAATTAGCATTGTTTATTACACTATACTGGAACCACATGAAATCGTTAAAAGAATTGTTTCGTATTGGCATAGGGCCGTCGAGCAGCCACACCATGGGTCCGCAGCGTGCCGCAAAAATGTTTCTGCAGCGCAACCCTAATGCCTCGTCTTTTGAAGTGACACTGTATGGCAGTCTTGCCGCCACTGGCAAGGGACACCAAACCGACGTGGCCATCGTAGGCGTACTGTCGGTGGCGGCTCCCACCGAACTTGTTTGGCAACCGTCGGTGTTCCTGCCATATCATCCTAACGGCATGCGCTTCGTGGCCAAGGATCCCGAGGGCAATGTGGCCGACGACTGGACGGTGTACAGCGTAGGCGGCGGAGCTTTGTCGGAAGGTCCCGACGATACTTCCATCGACACCCCCGACGTCTATTCGATGAATACCATGACCGAGATAATGAACTGGTGCTATGCCAACGGACGAAGCTATTGGGAATATGTTGACCTTACCGAGGGACCCGACATTTGGGACTATCTCATGGAGGTGTGGAAGACAATGCAGGCGGCTGTCGAGCGCGGCATCAACACCGAAGGCCGTCTGCCCGGACCGCTCAACCTCTCGCGCAAGGCCAGCGTCTATTACGTTAAGGCGTCGGGCTATCAGCGCAATCTCCAAACCCGCGGCCTCGTCTATTCCTATTCGCTTGCAGTGAGCGAGGAGAACGCTTCGGGTGGCGTTATCGTCACTGCCCCCACATGTGGCTCGTGCGGAGTGCTGCCTGCTGTGCTCTACCATCTCTCGCGCGGTCATGGATTCAGCGACGAACGCATACTACATGCCATAGCCACTGCCGGCATCGTGGGCAATGTGGCAAAGCAGAATGCCTCGATATCAGGTGCCGACGTCGGTTGCCAGGGAGAGGTGGGAGTAGCCTGTGCCATGGCCTCTGCAGCTGCCTGCCAACTGTTTGGCGGTAGTCCGTCGCAGATAGAGTATGCCGCCGAAATGGGCCTTGAGCACCATCTTGGCATGACCTGCGACCCCGTTTGCGGCCTTGTGCAGATACCATGCATCGAGCGCAACGCCTTTGCGGCAGCCCGTGCCTTGGACAGCAACATCTATGCCTCGTTCTCCGACGGCATCCACCGCGTATCATACGACAAGGTGGTGAAGGTGATGAAAAAAACAGGCCACGACCTGCCTTCGCTTTATAAGGAGACGAGCGAAGGCGGATTGGCCACTACTCTCGATTTATAAGTTGCGGTTGAAAAAGTCGAGCGTACGCTCCTGAATGGCTTTGCCGCACGAGTGGGGAACTTCAAACAGCTCTGTTTCGAGTTTCCCACTCGCTTTTTGACTGTCCCACACCTCGTGCATCGTCTGGAAGGCGGCATTGGTGCCGCGTATGGGAAACAGATGGTCCTTCGTTCCGTTGACGAACAGCATGGCCTTCGGGCAGGCGAGGCTTGCAATGTGCGGATAGTCGAGATATTGCCGCAGTCCGGGTATGCAGTTGGCAAATCCGCCATATTCCCTCTTCTTGTCCTTCACCGACATCTGCACGTCGGTGGTGGTCATCCAGCAGACGGCCGCTCCGGCCTTTATCCTGTCGCTCAGTGCCGCCAGCATCCATGCCCTGTAGCCGCCCATCGAGCATCCCATGCACCCCATGCGTTCACTGTCAACCATAGGCAACGTTGCCATAAATTCCATCGAGGCAATGTCGTCGTAGGTCATGAAAGCCGACATGTCGCGTCCCAGCATCATCATGTTTCCGCATATTATGTCGTATTTGCTGCGGTCAACGCCTTCCTCACGTCCTCTTTCGCCCCACATGGGAGCGTCCATCGAAAACACTACATATCCGTTGCGGGCAAAGTAGTCGCCGGCGTATTGGCCGTCATACAGCTTTTCGGCCCAACGGTCGGCGTCGTTCACCACAGCAGTATCAACGTCAAACGGCCTCACCATTTTTTCTTTTCCTATATACAAGTGTCCGCCGTGGTCGTGCAGCATGTTTATTGCCGGAAATGGCCCTTTGCCGTCGGGCACGAGCAGATAGGCCGTTATGCGCGAGTAGGCGTTGATGTTCAGTGCGATGCGTTTTGCGGTGTATCCGTCGCGTTGTTCCTCGCTCGTCACCTCCATCTGCCAGCTCTTGGCCGCCTTGGGCGGAGTCATCATGCACTCCAGCACCTTCTCCCTTGCCGTTTTCTTCCACTTGTTGTAGTCTTTCTCGGGTGCATTGCCCCAAGCCAATGGATATGTCAGTTCCTGCTTCAGTTGCTCCACATAGCATGGCAGGTCGAATGTAAACTCGAAGTTCTCCCTTTTCTGTACCGCCTTTTTCTTCTGTGCCCACACGGGCATGGCCATTGCCACGCAAGCAAGTATTGCCACCTGCTTTAGTGTCCATCCCATGATTGTGCGGCCATCGGCAATTATTTTCTTCTTCATAGTTAGTCGTGTTATAATAATTTCAGTTGGTAGTATTCCACCTTAAATATATTAATTGTAATGCTTTGCTCATTGTGTTGAACATCACGATTCGGCCTGCAAATATACGCATATATTCGATTACAGCCAAAAATATACTCGTTTTTTTCATTTCCCTTCAATAAAAAATGTGCGCTAAGTGAGTCCTATGTTTTTTCTTCCCAAGGAAGTTTGCGTCAGAAGGCTTCTGATGTACGTCAGAAAGCTTCTGATGTACGTCAGAAAGCTTCTGATGTACGTCAGAAGGCTTCTGACGAAAAAAAGCAAGTAAGGGAATAAATATATGATGGGCGAAATATGTTAAAAAACAAAGAAAGACGCTGAAAATGAAAAAGTTTTTGTAACTTTGCACTCCAATTACGTAATTTTTAGAATATTCGAGCTTGAAGACATTTGAAGAACTGGGCGTAAGCGAAGAGATTCGCCGCGCCATCGAGGAATTGGGATTTGAAAACCCAATGCCTGTACAGGAGGAAGTAATCCCTTATTTGCTTGGCAACGGTAACGACGTCATCGCACTGGCACAAACCGGTACGGGCAAGACGGCGGCATTCGGCATACCCGTGTTGCAGAAGATTGACCCCAAAAGCCGTGAGACACAGGCCTTAGTGCTCAGTCCTACGCGCGAGCTGTGCCTGCAGATTGCCGACGATTTGAAGGATTTCTCAAAGTATATGGAAGGTGTAAACATCGTGGCCGTTTATGGAGGTACCTCTATTGAAAACCAAATACATGCACTACGACACGGGGCGCAGATAATCGTAGCCACACCGGGACGACTGATTGACCTTATGCACCGCGGCAAGGCCAAACTTGAAAACGTGAACAATGTGGTGCTTGACGAGGCCGACGAGATGCTCAACATGGGCTTTTCAGACAGCATAAACGAAATATTCGAGGGCGTGCCTTCCGATAGGAACACCCTGCTCTTCTCGGCCACCATGAGCCGCGAGATAGAAAAGATAGCAAAGAGTTATCTGCACGAATACAAGGAGATAGTAGTGGGCAGCCGAAACGAAGGCGCAGAAAACGTCAACCACATCTACTATCTCGTGCATGCCAAAGACAAGTATCTGGCACTGAAGCGAATAGTCGATTTCAATCCGAAGATATTCGGCATCATATTCTGCCGAACCAAGCTCGATACCCAAGAGATAGCCGACAAGCTGATACACGACGGATACAACGCCGAAAGCCTGCACGGCGACCTCAGCCAGCAGCAGCGCGACCTTACCATGCAGAAGTTTCGCCAGCATCTCACCCAGCTGCTCGTGGCAACCGACGTGGCTGCGCGCGGACTTGACGTTGACGACTTGACCCACGTGATAAACTTCGGACTGCCCGACGACATCGAAAGCTATACCCACCGTAGCGGACGAACGGGTAGGGCAGGAAAGAAGGGCACTTCGATTTCTATCATCCACACCCGCGAGAAGCACAAAATGCGCGCCATAGAGAAGGAGATAGGCAAGGCATTTGTGGAGGGCGACATTCCTTCGTCGAAGGAGATATGCAAAAAGCAGCTCTACAAGGTGATGGACCAAATAGTGAAGACCGACGTCAACGACGAGGAAATCGACCCGTTCATGAAGGACATAAACCGATATTTTGAGTTTATGGACAAGGAAGACTTGATAAAGAAAATAGTGAGCATGGAGTTTGGCAAGTTCCTTGCATACTATGCCGATGCGCCTGAAATAGAGAAGCCTATGCAGAAGTCGGCCCGAGGCGAACGCGGTGGCAAGGGCGAACGCCAGCAGCGTGGCGAACGCGGCGGAGCCAAGCAGCGCGGCCCAAGAAAGGCCGAGAGCGGCTATCGCCGGCTGTTCATCAACTTAGGCAAGGCCGACGGCTTCTATCCGGGCGAGGTGATGCAGTATATCAACAAGCACGTGGAAGGCCGTCAGGAAGTGGGACACATCGACCTGCTGAGCAAATTCTCGTATATAGAAGTGCCTGAGAAGGATGCCGCCAAAGTGATGAAGGCACTCGACGGAACCGTATATAAGGGCCGCGAGGTGCGCTGCAACGATGCCGATGGCAAGAAGACGGACAGGCGAAAGGACGAGGCCAAAAAGCCGGCCGACAAAGCAAAGAAGCCTGCCGACAAGCCAAAGAAAAAGCGCGAGGCGAAAAGCGGCTTTGATGGCAACGACACGGGCGACTGGCGCCAATTCTTCAAGGCCAACGACGTGAAGTTTAAGGGCGACGAGCCTGATTTCAGCGAAGAAGGCTGGGCTTTGAGGAAGCCGAGAAAGAAGTGATAAGCTCCACTTGCAGAAGTTAAAGGGGGAGTGAAGGAGGTGACTACCGATTGCAAAGGGACGGAAAAATTAACATTTCGCAAAGTTCTTGATAGTGAGGACTTTGCGAAATTTTTGTATGCCAGCGCAGCTTGTAGGCAAAAAAAAAGTGGGTAAAAGTGGGGGAATGTGGGGGAAAATGTTTATCTTTGCAAACGAATTCAAATTATACAAGTATATACATGCGTTTTTTAGGCAAGACAGAAGCAAAATTGGACGTTAAGGGACGATTGTTCCTTCCGGCATCATTCCGCAAGGAACTGCAAGGTTCCGGTGTGGACAGGCTTGTGCTGCGCAAAGATGTGTTCAGCGATTGTCTTGTCGTTTACCCTGAAAGTGTATGGAATGAGCAGATGGACCAACTGCGCAGAAAGCTCAACCGATGGAACAAAGCCCATCAGCAAGTGTTCAGGCAGTTTGTGTCGGAGGCAGAAATGGTGCAGCTCGATGCCAGCGGACGTCTTCTTGTGCCTAAGCGGTGCCTCCAGTCGGCTCATATTCAGCAGGATGTAGAATTTGTAGGCATGGGCGACACCATTGAGATATGGGCAAGGCAGGAGGCCGACGAGCCATTTATGGAGGCCGAAGCATTCGGCAGTGCCTTGGAGGAACTCATGGGAGGCCATGACGACGACGAACTGAAAATTGATGGAGGAAAGTGAAGATGGCGCCAGGCAATGAGAACGTGTATCACAAACCAGTGCTGTTGACCGAAAGCGTTGACGGACTCGACATAAAGCCCGGAGGCGTTTATGTCGATGCTACATTCGGCGGCGGTGGCCACAGCCGCGAGATACTGAGGCGCATGGACCCTACGGCACGCCTGTTCAGTTTCGACCAAGATGCCGACGCTGAACGAAACATAGTGGACGACAAGAGGTTCTGCTTTGTAAGAAGCAACTTCAGGTATCTGAAAAACTGGATGCGTTACTATGGCATCGATCATATCGACGGACTGCTGGCCGACCTTGGCGTGTCGAGCCATCACTTTGACGACGAGACGCGAGGCTTTTCGTTCCGTTTCGACGCTCCGATAGACATGAGGATGAACAAACGGGCAGGCCGTACGGCCGCCGACATACTCAACGAATATGACGAAGAGAAGCTGGCCGACGTGTTCTACGTCTATGGTGAACTGAAAAACGCGCGCCGACTGGCAGCCGCCGTGGTCAAGGCAAGGACCGAACGCCCCATAGCCACCACTACCGACCTGCTGAACGCCATCGAACAGCTGATGCCCAAGGAAAGGCAGAAGAAAGACATGGCAAAGGTGTTTCAGGCACTGCGCATTGAGGTCAACCGCGAGATGGAAGCCCTGAAGGAAATGTTGGCCTCCGCGGTGGAACTGTTGGGCGAAGGAGGCCGACTGTCGGTGATTACATACCACTCGCTTGAAGACCGCATGGTGAAGAACGTGATGAAGTCGGGCAATGTGGAAGGACGCGTAGAAAAGGACTTCTTCGGCAGAAGCTCGGCGGCAATGACGCCATTGCAGGGCAAGCCGACGGTGCCTTCGGCGGAAGAACAGCAGGACAACCCGCGAAGCCGAAGCGCAAAATTGAGAGTGGGAGTGAAAAAATGAGAAGAAGGGAATGGAGGAAAGACAATGACTGAGATAAAGGACAATTTGAAAGAAGAAAATACGGCCGACAAGGCTCAGACAACCGACAAGACGCAGGCCGCCGACGATGCACAGGCAACGGAGGCCGCCGGGCAGCAACAGGCTAAGGCCAATTCATCAACCATTGGCCGACTGATGCAAAGCGTGAGCGAGGAGGACAACGAGCCGGCTTCGTCGCTGACACTGAAAACGATATTGGGAGGCGACATCCTCTATGCCGAAATGCTCAGGAAGCAGCTTTGGCTTATCGTATTGGTGGTGATTTTCGCCACGGCGTACGTGGCGTTCAGATACCAGTGCCAGCAGGACATGATAACCATCGACAAGATGGAAACCGAACTGAAGGACGCAAAATACAAGGCCCTTGCAAGTTCAAGCACTCTGACCGAACGCTGCCGCGAAAGCCATGTGCTGGAGATACTGAAGAACAACAAGGACAGCCTGCTGAAAGCGTCTGACCAACCACCTTATATTATTAATGTACCCGAAGAAGAATGAGCAAGTTTGACAGCGACAAAGTGATGCCACGCTATTTCGTAATCGTGGTGATACTGACCCTTGCGGGTGTAGCCATCATTGGACGCGCCATGTACATCATGACGGCCAAGAAGGACTATTGGACCGAGGTGGCCTCGCGACTGAAGCGCGACAGCGTGGCCGTAAAGCCCACCCGAGGCAACATCTTGAGCTGCGACGGACAGCTCATGGCCAGCAGCCTGCCAGAATACAAGATGTTTATGGACTTCCAGGCCGGAGGCGAAAAGAAGGACTCGCTGTGGCATGTGAAAATAGACAGCATCTGCATGGGGCTGAACATGATATTCCCGAAAAAGTCGGCTGCCGAATTTAAGGCTCATCTCGACGAGGGATTCAAGAAAAGGTCGAGGCACTGGCCCATTTGGCCGAAGCGTGTTGATTACAACACATACACCGACGTGAAGAAGCTGCCCGTGTTCAACATGGGAAAATATAAGGGCGGATTCCACTGTGAAGAGTTCAACGCAAGGCGCAGGCCGTTTGGCTCGCTGGCACAGCGCACGGTGGGCGACATGTTTGGCGCAAAGGACACGGCGCGCTGCGGACTGGAACTGGCCTACGACTCGATACTGCGTGGAACCGACGGACTTACGCATCGCCGAAAGATACTCAACAAGTATATGAACATTCCGGTGCTGCCGCCCATCGACGGATGCGACATAGTGACCACCATCGACGTGGGCATACAGGACCTGGCCGAAAGGGCGCTGATAGAAGAGCTGAAAGACCCGCAGGTGCATGGCGACGCAGGAGTGGTGATAGTGATGGACGTGCCTACGGGCGACATCAAGGCCATGGTCAACATGACAAAGTGTGCCGATGGCGAATACCGCGAGATAAAGAACCTGGCGGTGAGCAACCTGCTTGAGCCGGGGTCGGTGTTCAAGACGGCTTCGATAATGGTGGCCCTCGACGACGGCGTGGTTGACACTACCTACAAGGTCGATACGGGCTGCGGAGTATGGAAGATGTACGGGCGCGACATGAAGGACCACAACTGGCGGCGCGGCGGCTACCAGGTGATTTCGCTGCCGCGGACGCTTGAGGTAAGCTCGAACATCGGCATCAGCCGAATAATAGACGACCACTACCACGCCAATCCCGAGAAGTTTGTGGAGGGCATCTACCGCACCGGCCTCGCCAGCGACCTCAAGCTGCCCATTGCCGGCTCGACGCCACCAAGAATACGCATGCCGAAGAAGAACGACCGCGGACAGTATCTCAACTGGAGCAAGACGGCACTGGCATGGATGAGCATCGGATACGAAACACAGATACCGCCCATATCGACCGTGACGTTCTACAACGCCATTGCCAACAACGGCAAGATGATGCGCCCCAGATTTGTGAAAAAGGTGACGAAAAACGGCGAGCTGATAAAGGAGTTTAAGCCCGAGGTGGTGAAAAGCAGCATTTGCAAGGAGAAGACCTTGAAGGAAATGCAGACGATACTCGAACACGTGGTGAGCCAAGGACTCGGCAAGAAAGCCGGCTCGAAGTCGTTCAAGGTGGCAGGCAAAACAGGTACGGCACAGGTGTCGCAGGGAGCAGGAGGCTACAAGACGGGAGTGACCCACTATCTGCTGAGCTTTGCAGGCTATTTCCCCGCCGACAACCCAATGTACAGCTGCATAGTGTGCATACAGAAGTCGGGCTTGCCGGCATCGGGAGGCGGAATGAGCGGAGTAGTGTTCCACAATGTAGCTGAAGGCATCATGGCGCGCCACTTGAAACTGAGCGTTGAGGACGCGCGCGACTCGACTTCGCTGTTTGTACCCGACGTGAAAAACGGCAATCTGATGGCGGCCACCTACGTGCTCGACCATCTTGGAATAAAGAACAACTCGCAGTGGGGCGGCAGCTATGCCACAGGCAACCCGATATGGGGCAACGCCACACGCCAAACCGCACAGGTGGCCATGGCCAAGACCAACACGGCAATGAACATCGTGCCCGACGTTAGGGGCATGGGAGCCAGAGACGCCGTATTCCTGCTGGAAAGCCGTGGACTGCGCACCACAATACACGGATGCGGAAAGGTAAAGAGCCAGGACATAATGCCCGGAACGGTGGTGAAGAAAGGGCAGACGTGTACTATTGAGATGGAATAACAACAAGAGAGAGAACAACAAAATAAACAATATACAATATGAAGCTGAACGAAATTCTAAGCAAGGTGAAGCCTCTCGACATTGTAGGCAATGCCGACGTGGACATTACGGGAGTGAACATCGACTCACGCCGCATAGAGAAGGGCCATCTGTTTGTAGCCATCAAAGGCACACAGGTGGATGGACATTCGTTTATTCAGAAGGCCGAAGCCTTGGGCGCTGCGGCCGTGTTGTGCGAGCAGTTGCCGACAGAAAGAAACACCGAAGTGACTTATATACAGGTTGCCTCGACCGAGGCCGCCGTAGGCCCGGTTGCCACAATGTTTTATGACGACCCGACATCGAAGCTCAAGCTCGTGGGAGTGACCGGCACCAACGGCAAGACAACCATAGCCACACTGCTGTATAACATGTTCAGAAAGTTCGGCCATCGCTGTGGACTGCTGTCAACAGTGTGCAACTATATAGAAGACCAGGCCATTCCCGCCGACCACACCACCCCCGACCCCATCGAGCTTAACCGCCTGCTGGCCGAGATGGTGAAGGCAGGATGCGAATATGCCTTCATGGAGTGCTCAAGCCATGCCATAGCACAGAAGCGCATCGGCGGACTGAAGTTTGCCGGAGGCCTGTTTACCAACCTCACCCGCGACCACCTCGACTACCACAAGACATTCGAGAACTATCGCGACGCCAAGAAGGCCTTCTTCGACATGCTTCCGAAAGACGCCTTCGCCATAACCAATGCCGACGACAAAAACGGAATGGTGATGGTGCAGAACACCAAGGCCACGGTGAAGACCTATTCGACACGCACCATGGCCGACTTCAAGGCGCGTATCATCGAGTGCCATTTCGAGGGAATGTATCTCGACATCGACGGACGAGAGGTGGGAGTGCAGTTCATTGGCAAGTTCAACGTGAGCAACCTGTTGGCAGTGTATGGAGCTGCCGTGATGCTTGGCAAGAAGCCTGACGACGTGCTTGTGGTGCTCAGCACGCTGAAGAGCGTAAGCGGCCGCCTTGAGCCTATCCGCTCGCCTGAAGGGTTCACCGCCATCGTTGACTATGCCCACACGCCCGACGCCTTGGAAAACGTGCTCAACGCCATTCACGAAGTGCTCGACGGCAAGGGACACGTGATAACCGTGTGCGGAGCAGGAGGCAACCGCGACAAGGGCAAGCGACCGCTGATGGCACAGGAGGCCGTGAAGCAGAGCGACAGGGTGATAATAACCAGCGACAATCCACGCTTTGAAGAGCCGCAGGACATCATCAACGACATGCTTGCAGGACTCACGCCGCAGCAGATGAAAAAGGTGGTGAGCATTGCCGACAGGCGCGAAGCCATACGCACGGCGTGCATGATGGCCGCCAAGGGCGACGTCATACTCATTGCCGGCAAGGGCCACGAAGACTATCAGGAGGTAAAGGGAGTGAAGCACCACTTCGACGACCGTGAAGAAGTAAGAAAAATATTCGCTTAGAGGGAAAGGGTTGAAGTATGTTGTATTATCTGTTCAGATTCCTTGACCAGTTTGGCATTCCGGGAGCCCACATCTGGTCGTACATTTCGTTCCGCTCGCTTCTGGCGCTGATATTCTCGCTCGTCATCTCGGCATGGTTTGGCGAGAAGTTCATCAAGTATATGAAGCGCCGCAACATCTCCGAGGTTCAACGCGACGCAAGCATCGACCCATTTGGAGTAGAGAAGAAAGGCGTGCCCACCATGGGAGGCATCATAATAATGGTGGCCATACTGTTGCCCATAATACTGCTTGGCAGAATGCGCAACATCTATCTTATAATGATGATAATAACCACGCTGTGGCTCGGATTCCTTGGCTTCCTCGACGACTACATAAAGATATTCCGCCGAAACAAGGAAGGCCTGAAGGGCAAATACAAGATAGTGGGACAGGTGTCGATAGGACTGATAGTGGGCCTTGTGCTGTATTTCAGTCCCGATGCCGTCATGAGGGAGAACATCTCGGTGGAACGCCATAACCAAGAGCAGGTGATTAAGCACAAGAGCCAGGCCGAAAAGTCGCTCAAGACCACCATACCGTTCATAAAGAACCACAACCTCGACTATGCCGAAATAATGTCGTTCTGTGGAAAATACAAGGAAGAGGCGGGATGGATATTGTTTGTCCTTATGACCATTCTCGTGGTCACGGCCGTGTCGAATGGCGCCAACCTCAACGACGGAATGGATGGCATGTGTGCCGGCAATGCCGCTATAATAGGCGTGGCATTGGGCATCTTCGCCTATGTGTCGAGCCACATTGAATATGCCGCGTACCTCGACATCATGTACATTCCGGGTTCGGAGGAGCTGGTGGTGTTCATCTGTGCTTTCGTGGGCGCAATGATAGGCTTCCTATGGTACAACGCCTATCCTGCCCAAGTGTTCATGGGCGACACCGGCTCGCTCACCATTGGCGGAATAATCGGCGTGTGTGCCATCATCATCCACAAGGAGCTTATGCTGCCAATACTTTGTGGCATATTCTTTGTCGAGAGTCTGAGCGTGATAATACAGACGCAGTGGTTCAAGCTGCAGAAACGCAAGGGACGCAGGGTGCGCGTGTTCAGGGCCACTCCGATACACGACAATTTCCGCAAGTTGGACTCGCAGCTCGACTCGACGAGCCAATATTTGCTGAAGGGCTGGCCTCACCGCCCTTTCCATGAGTCGAAGATAACGATACGCTTCTGGATTGTTACCATAATTCTGGCGGCGTTGACAATAATAACACTGAAAGTTAGATAATGATGAAAAGAATAGTCATACTGGGTGCTGCTGAAAGCGGAGCTGGAGCGGCAGTGCTTGCAAAGAAAGAAGGCTTCGACGTGTTTGTTTCGGACATGGCGGCCATAAAGGATAAATATAAGAAACTGCTTGACGACCACGATATAGAGTGGGAGGAAGGACAACACACGGAGGAAAAAATACTCAACGCCGACGAGGTGATAAAGAGTCCGGGCATTCCGTTCACGGCTCCAATGGTGCAGAAAATCATGGAGAAGGGAATACACGTGATAAGCGAAATAGAGTTTGCCGGACGATACACCAACTCGAAGATGATATGCATTACAGGCAGTAACGGCAAGACCACCACGACATCGCTCATCTACCACATATTCAAGGAGGCGGGTTACGATGCCGGATTGGCGGGCAACATTGGCAACTCGCTGGCACTGCAGGTGGCCGAGGAGCCTCACGAGTATTACATCATCGAGTTGAGCTCGTTCCAGCTTGACAACATGTACGACTTCCGTGCCAACATTGCCATTCTGCTTAACATCACGCCCGACCATCTCGACCGCTACGACAACTGCATGCAGAACTATGTTGACGCGAAGATGCGAATCATACAGAACCAGACCGACAAGGACGCCTTCATTTATTGGAACGACGACCCTATAATAAAGCGCGAGCTGGAGAAGTATGACATAAAGGCTGTGCAGTATCCGTTCTCCGAGCTGAAGGAGAAAGGCTCGATAGGATATATTGAGGAAGGCGAATACACCATAGAAAGCCCTGTGCCATTCAATATGGAGCAGGAGGAAATGAGCCTTACAGGCAAGCACAACATCTACAACAGCCTGGCTGCCGGAATAGCTTCCGACATATCGGGCATAAAGAAAGAGGTGATAAGAAAAAGCCTGAGCGACTTCCCGGGAGTGGAGCACCGACTTGAGAAAGTGGCCACGATAAAGGGCGTGAACTATGTCAACGACTCAAAGGCCACCAACGTCGATGCTTGCTGGTATGCTCTTGAGAGCATGAAGACGAAGGTGGTGCTTATTCTCGGCGGAAAGGACAAGGGCAACGACTACAGTGCGATAAGCGACCTGGTAAGGCAGAAGTGCTCGGCATTGGTGTATCTTGGAGCCGACAACACCAAGCTGCACAACTTCTTCGACGGATTTGGCATTCCCGTGCGCGACACCCACTCGATGAAGGAGTGTGTCGAGGCCTGCTACGAACTGGCCAAGACTGGCGAGACGGTGCTGCTGAGTCCGTGCTGCGCAAGTTTCGATTTGTTCAAGAACATGGAGGACAGAGGCGAGCAGTTCAAGACATTGGTAAGAAGCCTGTAAGGCAACAGGAAAGGAGTGATAAGGACATGAACCATAAGATTGGCAATTTGTTCAAGGGCGACAAGGTCGTGTGGATGGTGTTTTTCATGCTCTGCATGATAAGCATTGTAGAGGTGTTCAGTGCGTCGAGCAATCTGACCTACAAGAGCAACAACTACATAATGCCGATAGTAAAACACTTATCGACCATCATAGCCGGAGTCATGATAGCCATAGTGGCGGTGAACATTCCGTGCCGCTATTTCAAGCTCATGACTCCAGGGCTGATAGCCTTCTCGTTTTTCACGCTGTTGTGGGTGTTGTTTGCCGGTGAGACCATCAACGGCGCCAACCGTGTGATTGAGATATGCGGACAGACTTTCCAGCCTTCAGAGATAGCCAAGGGCACCATGGTGCTTGCGGCGGCGCAGATATTGAGTGCCATGCAGACCGAACGCGGCGTGGCCGACAAGAAGGCCATCAAGTTTATACTGGTGCTGCTCATACCCTTCGCCCTCTTGATAGTCAAGGAAAACCTTTCTACGGCGGCGTTGCTGTGCTTCGTGGTGTTCCTGATGATGATTATCGGCAGGGTGCCAATGGTGCAGTTGGGCAAGCTGCTTGGAGTGGTTGTGGTATTTCTGCTTATTGCAGTGTCGGCCTTGATGCTTTTCGGTAGCGATGAAACTGAGTCGAAAGCCAACCTGACCAAGGTGGAAGAGGTGAAGAAGGAAAAGGTAGAGAACAAAAAGACGCTGTTGAGCAAGCTGCAGCGAATGGGCACGTGGAAAGGACGAATAAAGAAATTCTTCGACGACACGCCTGTAGCGCCAAAGGACTACGACCTCGACAAGGACGCGCAGGTGGCCCACGCCAATATCGCCATCGTGTCGAGCAACGTTATAGGCAAGGGACCGGGCAACTCTGTTGAGCGCGACTTCCTCTCCCAGGCGTTCTCCGATTTCATCTATGCCATCATAATCGAGGAGATGGGCATTGAGGGAGCCGCCCTTGTGGTGTTTCTCTACATCGTGCTGCTGTTCAGGGCGGCGCGGATAGCCAATCGCTGCGAAAACAATTTCCCCGCCTTCCTCGTCATGGGTCTCGCCCTCCTGCTTGTGGTGCAGGCGGTGTTTAACATGCTTGTTGCCGTGGGGCTTGTGCCGGTCACCGGCCAGCCTCTGCCGCTGATAAGCAAGGGAGGAACTTCTACCATCATCAACTGTGCCTACATAGGCATAATTCTTAGCGTCAGCCGCTCGGCAAAACGCAGGGTGAACAACAGCACTTCCGACTCAAAAGAAGAAGAGAAAGCGGTGGAAGTGGCTTGAAGCACTATGTTAATGTCAATCAATTGGGTGAAAAAACAAAAAATATATCTGATTAATGGCATTATACGATAGAAAATTTGTAATTTTGCACACTATATATAATGTAATATGAGTGACAGTGTAAGAATAATAATAAGTGGTGGCGGTACAGGAGGACACATATTCCCTGCTGTTTCCATAGCCAATGCCATAAAGGCGATGAGGCCCGATGCCGCGATATTGTTCGTTGGCGCACAAGGACGAATGGAAATGCAGCGCGTTCCTGCTGCCGGATATGAAATCAAGGGATTGCCTGTGCGCGGACTCATACGCCCGTTGTGGTCGCCAAAAAATGTGGGCGTAGCCATTGACTATCTCAAGAGCCTGGCAATGGTGCGCAGAATAGTCAAGGACTTTAATCCTGACGTGGCCGTTGGAGTAGGAGGCTACGCCAGTGGAGCAACGCTCGACGCAGCCGCAAAAATGGGAATACCTTGTCTTATACAGGAGCAGAATTCATACGCAGGCATGACCAACAAGCACTTGGCAAAGAAGGCTGCAAAGATATGCGTAGCTTACGATGGCATGGAGCGCTTCTTCCCGAAAGAAAAGATAATAAAGACCGGCAATCCGGTAAGGCAGAGTCTGCTCGAAACAAAACTGACGCGCGAGGAGGCAATAAAGACTTTCGGACTGAATCCTGACAAGAAGACAATACTGTTTGTAGGAGGAAGCCTCGGAGCACGCACTGTCAACGAGAGCATACTGCGCCGACTGGAAACCATACGCAACTCGGAGGTGCAGATAATCTGGCAGACGGGAAAATACTATAGCGCAAAGATAAAGGAACGCCTCTCGGCGGTGGAACCGATAGACAACATGGTAGTGACCGATTTCATCAGCGACATGGGCGCTGCCTACAAGGCGGCCGACCTCGTCATCAGCCGCGCTGGAGCAAGCAGCATATCAGAGTTCTGCCTTATAGGGAAGCCTGTAATACTCGTGCCGTCGCCCAATGTGGCCGAAGACCATCAGACAAAGAATGCCATGGCATTGGTCAACCGTCAGGCGGCAATGATAATGAAGGACAACGTTGCCCCTAACGAGCTTCTCGACCTTGCACTTGAGACGGTGATGAGCCAAGGCAAGCTCGAAAGCCTTTCGATGAACATCAAGAAGCTGGCTCTTCCAGATTCGTCCGACATCATAGCCAAGGAAGTGCTTAAACTTGCAAGAAACTGAAATAATAGAAACAAAAGAGATGGAACTTAAAGATATAAAGGCAGTCTATTTCGTTGGAGCCGGTGGCATCGGCATGAGTGCCATAGCCCGATATTTTCTCGGCAAAGGCGTAGTGGTGGCAGGATACGACAAAACGGCTACCCCGCTGACACGCCAGCTCGAGAAGGAGGGCATGATGATACACTATGAAGAAAACATCGACGAGATACCACAGGCGTGCAGAAAACCGTCGGAATGCCTCGTCGTATATACACCGGCCATTCCAGCAGAACATAAGGAGTTGGCGTATTTCCGCGAAAACAATTTCGAGATAGAAAAAAGGGCGCAGGTGCTCGGCACCCTTACACGTACCCACAAGGGACTTTGTGTGGCGGGTACGCATGGAAAGACCACCACTTCTACCATGTGTGCGCACATCATGCACCAAAGCAGTGTTGACTGCAACGCATTCCTTGGAGGCATATCGAAAAACTTTGGCACCAACTACATTCTCAGCGACAGCGACTATGTGGTGATAGAAGCCGACGAGTTCGACCGCTCTTTCCATTGGCTGCGTCCCTGGATTAGTGTCATCACTTCCACCGACCCTGACCATCTCGACATCTACGGCACCAAAGAGGCTTACTTGGAAAGCTTCAAACACTATACCACTCTCATACAGCCCAGAGGTGCCCTCATCATCCACAAGGGACTTGAGATGAAGGACAATGTTCAGCCGGGAGTGACACGATATGAGTACAGCCTCGACGAAGGAGACTTCCATGCCGAGAACATAAAGATAGAGAACGGCGAGATTACGTTCGACTTCGTTTCGCCAATAGAAAATGTTAAGGACGTAGTGCTTGGACAGCCTGTGCCCATCAACATCGAAAATGGTGTGGCTGCCATGGCCATGGCCCAACTGGCGGGATGCAGTGCCGACGAACTGAAATGCGGCATGAGGACGTATGGAGGAGTTGACCGTCGCTTCGACTTCAAGATAAAGACCTCCGACCTCGTGTTCCTGAGCGACTATGCTCACCATCCGAAGGAGATTTACCAAAGTGCAAAGAGCATACGCGAATTGTATCGTGACAAGAAGATAACGGCCATTTTCCAGCCCCATCTTTACACGCGTACACGCGACTTCTACAAGGATTTTGCCGATAGCCTGAGCCTTCTTGACGAAGTGGTGCTTTGCGACATTTATCCTGCACGCGAGAAACCCATCGAGGGCGTTACCTCAAAACTCATCTACGACAATCTAAAGGAAGGCGTGGAGAAGGTGATGATAAGCAAAGAGCAGGTGCTGGACTATGTAAGCAGCCACAAGTTTGAAGTCCTGGTCGTGCTCGGAGCCGGCGACCTTGACAACTACGTGCCGCAGATAGAAACAATATTGAAAAGATAATACAACATGAACTGGAAGAAGACCGCCATTATTTTCGTTGACGTCGTGCTGGCAACCTATCTGTTGCTTGCCATAACAGCCTTCAACAAGCCCGAAGGCCAAAACAGCGTGTGCAATATGGTGAAGATTGACATCAAGGATGGTGTGGTGGACGGATTCTTAAACGTTGATGAGATAAAGGCCATACTCGTCAAGCACAAGATTTACCCGTTGGCCAAGCCAATGGCCTCAATCGACATCAGGAAGATTGAGGAAACCTTGACCAGCAGTCCTTTCGTAAACGAAGCCCAGTGCTATAAGACTCAAAGCGGACACGTGTGCATACAGCTCACGCAGCGAATGCCAGTGGTAAGGATAAAGGCGTTGAACGGCGAAGACTACTACATCGACAATAACGGTGGAGTGATGCCAAATGTGAAATATTGTTCCGACATAATGATTGCCACAGGACACATCAACAGACGATATGCTCAAAAGGTGCTGACAAAGGTGGGCAATACGATTCTGGCCGACAAGTTTTGGCAGAATCAGGTGGTGCAGCTCAATGTGTTGTCAGACGGAACGCTCGAGATAGTGCCGCGAGTTGGCGACCATATAGTGTTCTTGGGAGCACCGGTCGATATAGAAGGAAAGCTGAAGCGGCTGGAGAAGTTCTATAAATACGGACTAAGCCAAGCCGGCTGGAACAAGTATTCGTACATAAACGTCGCATTCGAGAATCAGATAATTTGCAAGAAGAAAAAACATAATAATAGTACAACAATATAAAGATGGCAACAAAGGAATTTATCGTAGCAATCGAACTTGGCTCATCAAAGGTGACAGGTATCGCAGGACAGAAGAACCTCGACGGGAGCATCAATGTGCTGGCCGTGGTCAAGGAGGAGTCGTCATCATTCATACGCAGGGGCGTTGCCTACAACATAGACAAGACCGCTCTCTGCATAGCTAATATAGTAAAGAAATTGACCAACCAGCTCAAGACTGAGATAACGAAAGTTTATGTGGGCGTGGGTGGCCAGTCGATAAGAAGCGTCAGAAACGTAATATCTAAAGACCTGCCGGCCGATACGAAAGTGACCGAGCAGATGGTAATTGACCTGATGGACGCCAATGACGCCATAAAATATTCCGACCAGGAGAAACTGAGCCATGTAATACAGGAATACAAGGTCGATTCACAATATCAAATCGACCCTGTTGGCATACAGTGTTCTCATCTTGAAGGCAATTTCCTGAACATTCTGCAACGCTATACGTTCTACAAGAACCTCAACAAGTGTTTTGAGAACGCAGGTGTGAATGTTGCTGAAATGTTCATCGCGCCAATAGCACTTGCCGACAGTGTGCTGACCGAAACTGAGAAGCGTTCGGGTTGCGCACTTGTCGATATTGGCGCCGAAACCACTACAGTGTGCGTTTATAACAAGAACATATTGCGCCATCTGGCAGTCATTCCGTTGGGCAGCCGTAACATAACAAAGGACATTGCTTCGCTGCAGATTGAAGAGGGCGACGCCGAGAAGATGAAGATAAAGTATGGCTGTGCCTATACCGACAATGCCGATATAGACAACAACCTCGTTTATCCAATCGACAAGGATCGTGTAGTGGATAGCCGTAAGTTCATAGAGATAGTAGAAGGACGACTTGAGGAAATAATTGAGAATGTGTGGAACCAAATCCCGTCGGACTACTATGAGAAACTGCTGCTCGGAGGCATTATCCTGACAGGTGGAGGCTCGAACATCAAGAATATAGAAAAGGCGTTCTGCAACTACACGCATCTTGACAAAATACGTGTGGCCAAGTTTGTCAATTATACAGTGAAATCAAACAATGCCGACATTAATGCCAAAAACGGCATGATGAACACACTGTTGGGCCTGCTGATAAAGGGTGACCAGAATTGCGCCGGCGTAGAGATTGACCCGACAAACCTTTTCGACACCAACAACGCTTCGTCGCTCAATGGCCCGGTTGTACTCGGACAGCGTGCTGAAACCGGAAAGAAGTCGGGAACGGTGCCTACAGAAGCCGAAAAACGAAAGGCTGAAGAGGAGGCCCAACGTCGCCGCGAGGAAGAGGAACGCCGACGTGAAGAGGAACAACGTGAACAAAAGCGTCTGGCTGAGGAAGAGAAGAAACGCAAAGATGAAGAGCGAAAGCGCAACAGCCCTATTAACAAAGGCATGAGATGGCTCAAGAAAGTGGTCAAGGAAATGACGACCGACGAGTAAGACTGAAATGGAAATATTCAAAAAAACAAAAAGTGAAAAGACATGGCAGACAATAATATACCATTGGTTGACTTCGGGTCGCCAGATAAAGAACATAGCATCATTAAGGTAATTGGTGTAGGTGGCGGTGGTGGCAATGCCGTAAACCACATGTATCGTGAAGGCATTCACGATGTCACTTTCGTATTGTGCAACACCGACGCACAGGCACTCAACGACTCGCCTGTGCCTGTCCACATACAGCTCGGAAAGGAAGGACTTGGCGCAGGCAACAAGCCGGAGAAGGCCCGTATAGCTGCTGAGGAAAGCATTGACGACATAAAAAACATGCTTAACGACGGCACTCGCATGACTTTCATCACTGCTGGAATGGGAGGTGGCACCGGCACAGGTGCGGCACCTGTCATTGCACGCGTTTCAAAGGAAATGGACATACTCACCGTGGGCATCGTCACAATTCCTTTCCGATTTGAGGGCGACAGAAAAATTGACCAGGCTTTGGATGGAGTTGAGCAGATGTCGAAGAACGTTGACGCTCTCTTGGTAATCAACAATGAACGCTTGCGTGAAATATATCCTGAGCTTACTGTGCTTGATGCCTTTGGCAAGGCCGACGACACCCTGAGCGTTGCGGCAAAGAGCATTGCGGAAATCATCACCGTACACGGACTTATCAACCTCGACTTCAACGACGTGAAGACTGTGCTGAAGGACGGTGGCGTGGCCATCATGAGCACTGGTTATGGTGAAGGCGAAGGTCGCGTGAAGAAGGCTATCGACGATGCCCTCAATTCGCCTCTGCTGAATGAAAACGACGTGTTCAAGTCAAAGAAGATTCTGCTTAACATCTCGTTCTGCGGCAACAAGGACAGTAAGGACGGACTGCTGATGGAGGAAATGAACGACGTCAACGACTTCATGGCCAAGTTTGGCGACTTCGAGATAAAATGGGGTATTGCCACCGACCCGGAATTGGGCAAGAAAGTTAAGGTTACAATCCTTGCCACAGGCTTTGGCATAGAAAATGTTGACGGTATGCATGGCCACATAAAGCGCCACACCCAGGAAGAGGCTAACCGCATAGCCGAAGAGCAGGAAAGGGCGGCAGAACGTCAGGACCGCCGCAACCGCTATTATGGCACTGAGGGCAACAACCTGAAGTACAAGCGTCGTCCGCACATCTATCTCTTCCATTCGGAAGACCTTGACAACGACAACGTCATAGCTAAGGTTGAAGACACGCCTACCTACAAGCGCACGAAGGAAATATTGGAAAACATCAATAGCCTGTCCAACGTGAAGACATATACGCCCGAGCCTGTAGTGGAGGAGTCCCAAGATAGCAGTCCTGGAACAATAAGATTTTTGTAAACATAGAAGATAACAATAATAAATACATATAAAGAAATGGCATTATTTGATCAAGTTAGCAAAGACATTGTAGCCGCAATGAAAGCTAAGGACAAAGTTCGCCTTGAGGCATTGCGCAATATAAAGAAAGTGTTTATCGAGGCAAAAACGGCTCCAGGAGCCAATGACACACTCGAAGATGCAGCGGCTCTGAAGATTCTTCAGAAGTTGGCCAAGCAGGGCAATGACTCAGCGGCACTCTACAAGAGCCAGAATCGCGAAGACTTGGCCGAGGCGGAGATGGCGCAGGTTGCCGTCATCGAGAGCTATCTTCCAAAACCTCTAAGTGCAGAGGAAATAGAGGCAGTGGTGAAGGAGATAATCGAGCAGACAGGTGCAACAAGCATAAAGGATATGGGCAAGGTCATGGGTACCGCCAACAAGCAACTTGCAGGAAAGGCCGATGGCAAGACAATATCCGACATTGTAAAGAAACTCTTGGCTTGATTTGTCGCACGCATTAGATTCGTCAATCCGCTTGTCGCTTGAAGTAACACAGACGGACGGATTGACGAATTAAGAGAAAAGCTGACGCAGCACTTCGAGTGATTTCAGTTCAGGAAAATCGGGCAAATGGCATCTGTAATATATAATAAGGATGTCAAGAAGTCGGTTGCGGTTGGCGCGTGTAAGCCGAAATAGATGCATCGTTCGGAAATTCATGCGCATCATTGTGCCTATCAGTGCCGACTCTGAAATGTTGAGATAGTCGCGGTGTGGAGGAATGGTGTTGACGAAAGTACTTCCTCGAAGGTCGAAAAGGTCGCCTACGCTGTAGTCTTCAATGTTTGGCATGAATCCTAAGAAGAGCGACATGCGCAGCAAAAACACGATGTGGAAGTTGGCAAATCCGCTGTCGGCCAAATCGAGCCACTCTATTGCATCTTCAATATATTCAAACAATGCCTTGTTGGCCTGCTCGCCCTTCAGTGCGTGATATAGAAACTCGGTGACAAATAAAGCTATTGAAGTCTTTTCCACCTGAAATGGTATGGATGTCATCGGATATGCCACTGATGCCTCGTGGAGCTTTTGTAGTGAAGTGCGTTGGCGGACGTCGATTTCTATGTTAAGTATAGTAAAAGGTGTAAACAGGTTTTTAGTGAATCTTGCCTTCTTACTGTTTGAAACGGTTATGCCGGCCGACACTCTCCCGCAGTCGAGGGTGAAGAAATCAACAATCAGCCGGTTGTCGGTGTATTTGAACGAGCGCAGAACAATTGCTTTTGTTTTGATGAGCATGGTGGGACAATGGGGATATTACGTCAAAAAACTGATGCAAAGATAGCTAAAAAATGGGATTTATGGCACTTAAAGAAGAAAAAAACACAAAATATTGAATTTTTTCTCGAAAATATTTGCGAGTTTAAAATAAAAGCAGTAACTTTGCACCCGCAAAATCGACAAATGGTCCCTTCGTCTATCGGTTAGGACGAGAGATTTTCATTCTCTAAAGAGGAGTTCGACTCTCCTAGGGACTACTAAATAAAAAAAGAATAATAACAAGATGGCAAATCACAAATCATCAATTAAGAGAATCCGCCAGGACAAGAAAAAGGCGCTGCATAACAAGTATTATGCAAAGACAATGCGCAACGCTGTTCGCAAGTTGCGTGCTCTCACAGACAAGGAAGAGGCTGTGAAGTTGTATCCGAGTGTACAGAAGATGTTGGACAAACTGTCAAAGACAAACATCATCCATAAGAACAAGGCTGCTAACATTAAGTCAAGCCTCGCTCTGCACATCAATAAGTTGGCATAATAGATAGTAACTACAATAATGCAGGTCATGTCATAAGGACATGACCTGTTATTTTTATTTTATAGTTGTCGATTTTGTATTTTTCACCTCAAATATTTCTCTATTTCAGATTTTTATTGTAACTTTGCGCAATAATTTTGACTATCATTAAAATGGCAGAAGATATAACCAAAGAAAGCAATTATTCTGCGAGCAACATCCAGGTGCTCGAAGGACTTGAGGCCGTGCGCAAACGCCCGGCAATGTATATTGGAGACATAAGTGAGAAGGGCCTCCACCATTTGGTCAATGAGACGGTAGATAACTCTATCGACGAGGCCATGGCCGGATTTTGTACACACATTGAAGTGACAATAAATGAAGACGAGTCGATTACTGTTCAGGACAATGGACGTGGTATTCCTGTTGATGAACATGAGAAGCTTCACAAGTCGGCACTTGAAGTGGTAATGACAGTGTTGCATGCAGGTGGAAAGTTTGACAAAGGCTCTTATAAGGTCAGTGGAGGTCTGCATGGAGTAGGTGTCAGTTGTGTCAATGCTTTGTCTTCACACATGCTTTCGCAAGTGTTCCGTGACGGAAAGATTTATCAGCAGGAGTATGAGAAGGGCAAGCCTCTCTATCCTGTAAAGGTTGTTGGCGAAACCGAGCTTCGAGGCACACGCCAGCAGTTCTGGCCCGATCCGACGGTGTTTACCACTACGACATACAAATATGACATTATTGCCAAGCGTATGCGTGAGTTGGCATACCTTAATGCAGGCATTACCATTACTCTTACTGATATGCGTCCCGATGAAGAGGGAAAGATACGCAAGGAAGTGTTCCACGCAAAAGATGGACTCAAGGAGTTTGTGCGCTATGTCGATCGTCATCGTACACATCTTTTCGATGATGTAATTTATCTGAAGACGGAAAAGCAGAATATTCCTATCGAGGTGGCCGTGATGTACAATACCGACTACTCGGAAAACATCCATTCTTATGTCAACAACATCAACACCATAGAAGGTGGTACCCATCTCGTTGGCTTCCGCATGGCTCTTACACGTACTCTGAAGAAGTATGCCGATGCCGACCCTGTCATTTCCAAACAAATAGAGAAGGCAAAAATAGAAATCGCAGGCGAAGACTTCCGGGAAGGACTAACGGCGGTAATCTCTATCAAGGTGGCTGAACCGCAATTTGAAGGACAGACAAAGACCAAGTTGGGCAACTCTGAGGTGACCGGTGCTGTGCAGCAGGCAGTTGGCGAAGCTCTCACGTATTATTTGGAAGAGCATCCAAAGGAGGCAAAACAGATTTGCGACAAGGTGATACTTGCGGCTACAGCGCGTATTGCGGCCCGTAAGGCTCGTGAGAGCGTTCAGCGCAAGAACCCAATGACAGGAGGCGGCCTGCCGGGCAAATTGGCTGACTGTTCTAACAAAGACCCGAAAGAATGTGAAATCTTCCTTGTCGAGGGAGATTCGGCCGGTGGTTCGGCAAAGCAGGGACGTGACCGATATACACAAGCCATATTGCCTCTTCGTGGAAAGATACTCAATGTCGAGAAAGTCATGTGGCATAAGGTATTCGAGAGCGAGTCGGTGATGAACATCATACAAAGCATTGGAGTGCGTTTTGGCGTTGATGGCGAAGACGACAAGGAGGCAAATATTGACAAGCTCCGCTATGACAAGATAATAATCATGACCGATGCCGACGTCGATGGTTCACACATCGACACGCTCATCATGACACTCTTCTATCGCTTTATGCCGAGAGTTATTCAAGAGGGACATCTTTACATTGCAACTCCGCCACTCTACCTTTGCACCTACAAGAACAAGGCAAAGGAATATTGTTATACTGACCAACAGCGTCAGGCCTTCCTCGACAAATGGGGCAATGGAGTTGAAGATGGCAAGACCATACACACACAGCGATACAAAGGTTTGGGCGAGATGAATCCTGAACAGCTTTGGGAAACGACCATGAATCCAGAAACCCGACTTTTGAAGCAAGTGACAATAGAAAATGCGGCTGAGGCCGACGAGATATTCTCGATGCTCATGGGTGACGATGTAGAGCCACGACGAGAATTTATCGAGAAAAACGCTACTTACGCCAATATTGATGCGTAACGAATGTGGAGAGGGGAGTCGCATGGCTCCTCTCTTCACGTTACCCTTCCTTGAAAAATCTACTTATTCCTAATTACTTATTAAATAACAACAATCGCAATGAAATCAATAGTCACTATCCTATTGTCCCTATTAGCCTTGAATGTCAATGCTCAAGAGCTTCCCTTGAAACTGTGGTTCGACAAACCTGCCGACTTTTTCGAAGAGTCCCTGCCTATTGGCAACGGAAAAATGGGAGCATTGGTCTATGGCGGAACAGAAGTGAACACTATATTTCTCAACGACATTACACTTTGGACAGGACAGCCTGTGGATAAAAATGAAGATGCAGGAGCTTGCCGTTGGATTCCTGAGATAAGAAAAGCCCTGTTTGATGAAGACTATGCTCTTGCTGATTCGCTTCAGTTGCATGTACAGGGGCATAATTCGCAATTCTACCAGCCATTGCTTACGATGCAGATAGAGGACCTTAACAGTAGCTTTGGTGCCGAGAAGGTAAAGGCTACGGGCTACTATAGAGAATTGGACCTCGACAATGCGGTATGCCGAGACCGTTATACACGTGGTGGCGTCACCTTTGAGCGTGAATATTTCGCTTCTCATCCTGACCGCGTTATAGCCGTCCGCCTGAAGTCGAGCAAGGGCGGCATGCTTAATTTCAGACTGTCATTGACGGGACAAGTGCCTCACAAAGTTAAGGCCAGCGGCTCGCAACTGACTGTTACGGGCCATGCCACTGGCGACCCCATGAACTCCATACATTTCTGCTCAATATTGAAGGCTTCGGCAGAAGGAGGCCAACTAAGTGCCGCCGACTCATCAATTACGGTGACGGGAGCTTCAACGGCTACAATCTATTTTGTTAATGCCACCAGCTTCAATGGCAGTGACAAACATCCTGTAGCGCAAGGTGTTGACTATCTGGCTGATGCGACCGATATGGCATGGCATCTGGTCAATTATAGCTATGACGAACTTCTAAGCCGCCACATAGCAGACTATTCTGCTCTTTTCGGGCGTTTCAAACTCACCCTTGGCAAACCCGTATTCGACAAGCAACGTACCACAGACCGCCAACTGCTTGATTATACCGACAATAAAGGCGGAAATACTTATCTTGAAACACTTTACACTCAGTTTGGACGCTATTTGCTAATCAGCAGTTCGCGCACTCCATCTGTGCCAGCCAATCTCCAGGGACTTTGGACGCCTCACCTTTATTCGCCGTGGCGTGGCAACTATACGGTAAACATTAATTTGGAAGAAAACTATTGGCCAGCAGAAGTGGCTAACCTTAGTGAAATGGCCATGCCGCTCGACGGATTTGTCAAGTCGCTTGCCGCTAATGGTGTGCATACGGCGAAAAACTATTATGGCATTGATAATGGTTGGTGTTCGAGTCACAACAGCGATATTTGGGCGATGACAAATCCTGTAGGCGAGAAAAACGAAAAACCTGAATGGGCCAATTGGAACATGGGAGGAGCCTGGCTTGTCAATGCTCTATGGGAACACTATCAATTTACTGTTGACGTGGATTATCTGCGTTCAACAGCCTATCCTCTTATGCGTGGCGCAGCGGAGTTCTGTTTGGCATGGCTGATAGATAATCCTAAGTGTCCAGGCGAGCTTATTACAGCCCCTTCCACTTCACCCGAAAACGAATACAAGACCACCCAGGGTTATCATGGTATGACCTGCTATGGAGGTACGGCCGACCTTGCCATCATACGTGAACTGTTTGGCAATACCATCTCGGCTGCCCGAATACTCGATACCGACAAGGACTTTCAGAAACAGCTTGTTGCCGCATTGGACAAACTTCATCCTTACACAATCGGCAGTCGTGGAAATCTGCAGGAGTGGTATTACGACTGGGAAGATTGGGACTGGCAGCATCGCCATCAGTCGCATTTGATAGGTTTGTTCCCTGGTTCTCATATTACAGCTGAACAGCCTGAACTCATGGCTGCCTGCCAGAAGTCGCTTGAGATTAAGGGCGATGCTACTACAGGTTGGAGCACTGGATGGCGCATCAATCTGTGGGCGCGTCTTGGCAAACCGAGCGAAGCATATCACATTTTCCAAAAGTTGCTTACCTATGTCAGTCCTGACAACTATAAAGGACCTGACCGCCGACGTTCGGGTGGCACCTATCCCAACCTGTTTGATGCTCATCCTCCATTCCAAATTGACGGCAATTTTGGTGGAACCGCAGGTGTCTGTGAAATGTTGCTCCAAAGCGATGGCTCAACAATTACTCTCTTGCCTGCTCTTCCAAGTGAATGGAGTGATGGACAAGTCAGTGGCATCTGTGCTCGTGGAGGCCATGAGGTTGACATGAAATGGGCTGATGGCAAGGTTGTTGAACTATTTGTAAAGTCGCGTAAAGATGGCAGGGTCACAGTATATTTTAATGGAACAAAAAAAACTATAAAAACGAAGTCAGGCAAAAGAATCTGCATACTATGACAAGATGGCTGATGGTATTGGTCGCAGCGACTGTATGCTGTACTACGACAAGAGCCTTTGGATGGAATCTGAAATGGATTAATGCCAACGACTCTTGTCGTGGTTCGCAGTTGTGGTTTGTACATTCGTTTACTCTCCCTTCACGTCCTCATAGCGCATGGATTGAGGCAGCGAGCAACGGCAGATTTGTTGTTTATGTCAATGGCTACAACATTACAAATGATGTGCTTGCGCCATATCCACGCCAATCGGCTTCACTGCGCAGTGTAACTTGCGATGTCACACCTTTCATTGATGACGATTCCTGTCGAATAGCTGTGTGGTATTCTCCATTTCTCGATGGATATGAAGGACGACAGTTGTCGTTGACATTATATGGCACATCGGCTGACGGTACTTCGTTTGCTTTTCCTGCCGACAAGAATTGGGCTTGGACAAAGGCCGATGCAATGACTTACATAGGCGATGACGAGACGGAGAATATTAATGCCAATGGCTTTTCTCCTGATTGGAAAACTTGCAATATTCCATCACCATTGTTATATCCTGTAGATGTACGGCAAGACAGCTGTATTGTTGAGCCTTATAAGCCACAGTTCATCCGACATGTCTATGAATGCCGTTATGCACATTCGACGGCCACGTCGCTCACCTTCCTTTCGCCTTGTCCTTTCCGTGGTTGGGTGCGTGTTACCCTAAGAGGCATGAGGGCAGGAACAACCATCTCGGTTAACGGCTTGAACTATACGTGCAGTGGCATTATGGATGAACAGGCGTGTCGTCGTTTTACCATTCCACGTTGTCAAACATCTACAATAAAGATATTGTCGCCGTCAGGCATTAAACCCGATAATGTAATGTCGGTAGAAGCCATAGACATTGAAGAATGAATAATGAAGTGACTCAAAGGACGAAAAATGGCAATAAAAATTTGCGCATTTCGATAATACTGTGTAACTTTGCACAAAAATTGGAATAAACAAAATAAATATATGGAAAAAGTAATCCTTACAGGCGATCGCCCAACTGGTAAACTACACTTGGGACACTATATAGGCTCTCTACGCCGGAGAGTGGAACTGCAGAATGCAGGCGACTTCAGCAAGATGTTTGTTTTCATGGCCGATGTTCAGGCCCTTACCGACAATGCCGACAATCCAGAGAAAATTCGTCAGAACATTATCGAGGTTGCACTCGACTATCTTGCAGCGGGTTTGGATCCTGAGAAATGTATTCTTTTCATTCAAAGCCAAATACCAGAGTTGGCCGAACTGACCACATATCTGATGAACCTCATAACAGTAAGCCGAGTTCAACGTAATCCAACGGTAAAGACCGAAATTAAGATGCGCAATTTCGAGGCAAACATTCCACTTGGCTTCTTTTGCTATCCTGTAAGTCAGGCAGCCGACATTACTCTCTTCAAGGCAACAACGGTGCCTGCTGGAGAAGACCAGGAGCCGATGTTGGAGGTGACACGCGAACTTGTGCGCCGTTTCAATCAGACCTACGCCCCGGTGCTTGTCGAACCAGAAATAATGTTGCCCGAAAATGCTACGGCACGCCGTTTGCCGGGAACAGACGGCAAAGAGAAAATGAGCAAGAGCCTTGGCAACTGCATCTATCTCAGCGATTCTGCCAACGATGTATGGAAAAAGGTGAAGAAGATGTCGAATGGTGAACCTCGAATGAGCATGGATGAGCCGGGACATCTTGAAGGCAATGCCGTTTTCACCTATCTCGAGGCTTTCAGCACCGACGAGGATTTTGCTGCCTTCTGGCCTGAATACAAGAATCTTGAGGAGTTGAAGGAACATTATGTTCATGGTGGCATTGGCGATGGCACATGCAAGAAGTTCCTGAATGAAGTACTCAATAAATTCCTTGAACCGATGCGCCAACGCAGACACGAGTTTGAGCAGGACATACCGGAAATATACAACATTCTGAAGAAAGGAACAGAGAAAGCACGCGAAACAGCTGCACAGACAATGGATGAAGTCCGGAAAGCCATGCAGATAAACTATTTTGACGATATAGACTTGATAAATAGTCAAGCTGCAAAATACCGGAAATAGTTTTATTCAAGGCGCGTTTGGCAGCCTTGTCACCGACAGTGGTGACGTAGGTAAAAAGAAAAGGCGGCAAGTGATAATCTCTCACTTGCCGCCTTTTGTCGGGATGAGGCGACTCGAACGCCCGACCCCTACGTCCCGAACGTAGTGCGCTACCAACTGCGCTACATCCCGCAAATCGTGTGCAAAGTTACATCTTTTTTTTGAAATGCGTGCACTTTTTTTAAGAAAAAACCATGAAGAAGTGTTTTTTTCAGAGTTTTTCGGGCAGTTGATACAATTTTGTGCCGTTGCTTCCCTTTATCAGTATGTAATAACCTGTTGGATTGACATGGTCTATTTCATTCTTCACCTCTTCCACATTGCCAAATTTTGCAAAACTACAGCGAGTCTTGGCAAATTCAGGACCGACCAACCATACATTCCTCAACCCCGATTCTTCCAAAAAGTCAGCGACGCGCTGATGCTCCTCTTCGCTTGAATCGCCAAGCTCGCGCATGTCGCCAAGTATGGCCATTTTGTTTGGCACTTCCATGTCGCGGAAGTTGCGTAAGGCGGCCATCATGCTTGTTGGGTTGGCGTTATAGGCATCAACAATGAGATGGTTGGTTGCCGTTTCAGTCAGTTGTGAACGGTTGTTGCTTGGCACATAATGTTCCAAAGCATGGTCAATCTCCTTTCCTGTAACACCAAATGTCAAGCCTATGCACACTGCTGCAAGCATGTTGTAGATGTTGTAGCTGCCTATCAGGTGTGACTGTACTACATGTTCTTCTTTGCCATCTGTCCATCTGAATTTTAGGAATGGAGCGCATGATATTACATCTCCACTGACCTTCAAGTTGTCGCCACATGTTCCATACTTGATAAGCTGAAGTCCGTTGGCAATATTCATTAAATGTTCGTTGCCTGCATCAATGAACACCTTCGCATTGTTTTGTCCACGAAGGAAATCATACAGTTCTCCCTTTGTCTGTACAACGCCTTCAAAAGAACCAAAACCCTGCAAATGTGCCTTGCCTACATTTGTTATAAGACCATATTGCGGTTCAACAGTTTCAACGAGAGTCTTTATGTCGCCGGGATGGCTTGCTCCCATTTCCACTACGGCAATCTCGTGTTCTTCATTCAGACGGAATAATGTTTTAGGCACCCCTATGTCGTTGTTGAAATTACCTTGCGTAAACAACACGTTGAAACGCTCTGCGAGAACCGTTGAGACGAGTTCCTTTGTAGTGGTCTTGCCGTTAGTGCCGGTAATTCCAATGATTGGAATGTTGAATTGCCTGCGGTGATGTCGGGCCAACAGTTGGAATGTCTTCAAACAGTTGTCAACGAGGATATAGCGCTTGTCGGCATTGCCTTCTGCGTCTTGTGCCACATATTCTGGTTCGTCAACAATGGCAAAGGCACAGCCTTTTTCAAGTGCAGAGGCGGCAAATTTGTTGCCGTCGAACGATTCACCTTTCAACGCCAAGAAGATTGAGTCGTAAGGACAGTCGCGGCTGTCGGTTGTTATAACTGGGTGACTCTTGTATATTTTGTAAAGTTGTTGTATGTCCATTGTGTTCATTTTTCTGCAAAAGTACATCAAAAATGCCATTCGGCGAAGAGAAAGAACATAATTTTTGCAAAATATGTCTCTTTTATTTTGTATTTCGCATAAGTTGTGCTACATTTGCATTGTTTTTAAATAAAGATTGATTATGAAAAGAATATTCACCATCGTTTCTTTGTTGGTATGCTGCATTGCGTTTGTCGCAGCGCAAGATGACGACTCGAAGTATGCCACAGAACTTCTAAAGCCTTCTACCGAAGCACCTGACTTCACCTTTGTTGAGAATGGTAATCCTACAAGGCTGAAAGACCTGCGTGGCTCGTATGTCGTAATTGACTTTTGGGCAACATGGTGTCCTGACTGTAGAAAGGACATCCCTGCCATGAAGTCTCTCTATGACAAATATTCGCCAAGAGGAGTGCGTTTTGTAGGTGTATCATTCGACAAACAGCGTGATGCCCTTGACAAATATATAGAAGAGAACAAGGTGGCATGGCCTCAATATTTCGAAGGCAAGCCATGGAAGGAAACGGTCATTTCACAACAGTATCACATCAAGTGGATTCCTTCAGTTTATGTTATCGATAAGGATGGCAAAGTAATTCTTTCAACAGTTATGATTGACAAAGTAGAAAAAAAATTAACTGAATTATGCAATATACAATAAACGTGGGCGGACATTTGATGGACTTGGGCACACCTCAAGTTATGGGAATACTCAACGTCACGCCCGACTCGTTCTATGCAGGAAGTCGCAAGCAGACAGAATGTGAGATAGCCGAACGTGCCAACCAAATAATAGGCGAGGGTGGTACAATGATTGATGTTGGTGCCTTTTCTACGAGGCCTGGTGCTCCTGAAGTGTCTGAGGAAGAGGAGATGGCACGTCTGCGTTTTGGACTTGAAATTGTCAGACGCGAACAGCCAAACGCCGTCGTTTCGGTCGATACGTTTAGACCCAAGGTGGCTCAAATGGCTGTTGAGGAATATGGCGTTGACATTATCAACGACGTGTCTGAAGGAGGACTTACGGGTGTCGTTGACAGGCCTCTTGAAGATGAGTTGCAGGCAAAGGGCGGCATACCTCCCATTTTTGCAATGGTAGCAAAGTTGGGCGTACCCTACATCCTCATGTCGGTAAAGCCTACTGTGGAAGAAATGATAGTCGCTTTCTCGCATGAGGTGCAGCAACTGCGTGACCTTGGCGTGAAGGACATTATACTTGACCCGGGCTTCGGTTTCGGCAAGACTCTCGACCAAAACTATAAGTTGATGGCCAATCTTAATAAACTGAAGGCATTGGAATTGCCTCTGTTGGTTGGTGTGTCTCGTAAGTCGATGATTTTCAAGTTGCTCGATACCGATCCGATGGGAGCACTCAATGGCACGACGGTGCTTCACACACTATCACTGCTGCAAGGAGCTTCGATATTAAGGGTACACGACGTTAAGGAAGCCGTCGAAACCGTGAAGATAGTGAACTACAAATGTTGATTTTGACAATCAAACCCGATAATTGGCATGTTCTTTGAATTTGGCATAAAAGATGTTATTGACATATTTCTTGTCGCGTTGATGTTGTTTTACATCTATCGCTTGATGAAGGAGTCGAGTTCGCTCAATGTCTTCATCGGCATACTCATGTTTGTCATCTTGTGGCTGTTTGTGTCGCAAGTACTTGAGATGCGTCTTTTGGGAAGCATCATGGACAAATTGGTCAGTGTTGGAGTAATTGGTCTTATCGTGCTGTTTCAGGAAGACATTCGCAAGTTCCTTTATAACCTTGGCGCCCATCAACGCATGAGGATGTTTATGAAAATGTTCTCGTCTGGCAAAAAGGAAAAGGCTGAGCATGACAAGGAGGCCATTGTGCCTATAGTGCTTGCCTGCATGAGCATGGGTAAACGTAAGGTGGGAGCTTTGATAGTCATTGAGCGAATGGATAAGCTCGATAGTATAGTGAAGACTGGCGACCTTATCGATGCCAATATCAATCAGCGCCTCATTGAGAACATCTTTTTCAAAAATTCCCCTTTGCACGACGGTGCCATGGTCATCTCCCACAAGCGTATCAAGGCGGCAGGGTGCATTCTTCCCGTTTCGCACGACATGGACATACCCAAGGAACTCGGCCTTCGACATAGGGCAGCCATGGGAATGTCGCAGGAAAGTGATGCTATTGTGGTTGTCGTTTCGGAAGAGACTGGAACCATCTCCGTCGCCATAAAGGGAGCATTCCAACTGCGTCTCTCCGCTGAAAAACTTGAGAGTATTCTGACAAAAGAGATGGAAATGGAGCGATGAAGAAATGTGAGGAAATAGATTTTGTAAGATGTGTGTTGATGGCTATCGTGATATTGGTTCATGTGGTCAACTTCGGTGAACTGTATCCTGCCTTTAAGCAGAGCATGTTTACGTTTTTCATGCCTGCATTTCTCATTATCACAGGCTATCTTGTAAACATCGACAAGTCTATGCGTGAGTTCCTGCTGTATTTGCGACGCATAATGCTGCCATATATAATAATGGTTACAGGCTTTTCGGTACTCTCGTATTTCCTTCCTGTAAGAGATGGATTGACAGAACTTTCGCTTGCCGCCATAGCCGAGAAGGTGTTTGTAACGTCGATAGGCCCGTATTGGTTTCTCTACGACATGATTATATGTGGTGCCGCTTACTATTTAGTGTTTAAACTGGCTGCGCGCCTGTCTTTGGCTTCGCGTCTGTCCATCTATGCCTTTTTACTTTACGTCTTGGCCATATATGTGCCGTTGTTGACATTTGCCGATGCCACGCTATATTTTCTCGGAGTCGTCCTGCGTCAGTTTGGCGTGTCTTTCCTTAGCGCCTTTCGTCCGTCGGCCTTTTCGCTGTTGCCTTTCCTTTTACTCATAATGCAGCGTGACCTTTGGCATCGTTGGCTCTGTCTTCTGTTGCCATTCTTTGCCATTTCGTTTTTGTCTTGGTGTAGGTCTTATGTTCCTGTAAAGTTAAGAAAGGCCATGGATTTCGCAGGCCGCAACACATTGCCTATATACATCTTTCATCCCATTTTCACTTTGGCTTCAAAGTTTTATCTTCCGTTTTTCACATTCGACCCAAGCGGAATACTCCATGCTGTAGTTACGATTGTCTTGGGATTCGTTGGAAGTATAGCCATTGCGCTTGTGCTTGACAAGACAAGGTTGGTTGCGGTGTTTGGAATGAAAAGAATGATTAGGTGAAATCATAAATAAAAATAGGAGATAAAGGACAATGTAAAACATACGTCCCTTATCTCCTTTGGGGTTCAATTATTCCATGTCTTCACCGTCTGTTTTTTTACAGCAGGTTCATGGTGTCGGTAGCAATCATAAGTTCCTCGTCAGTAGGAATGATGCATACCGTTACCTTTGAGTCGGCGGTTGAGATTACCTTCTCCACTCCACGCAAGCCCTTGTTTAGTTCCTTGTCAATCTTTACACCAAGGAATTCAAGGCCTTCGCATGCTTCCTGACGAGTGCTCCACTGGTTCTCGCCAACACCGGCAGTGAAGACAATGATGTCCACTCCACCCATGGCAGCTGCATAGGCACCAATGTATTTCTTGATGCGGTAGTTGTACATGTTCATGGCCAATACAGCCTTTGGCTCGCCATTCTCACAAGCGGCTTCAACTTCGCGCATGTCAGACGAGATGCCTGTAATGCCCAATACACCACTCTTCTTGTTCAGCAGGTCAGAGATTCCGTCGGCGTCAAGGCTCAGCTTCTTTTGCAGGAATGCAACAGCACCACCGTCGATGTCGCCAGAGCGTGTTCCCATCATTACGCCTTCGAGTGGGGTAAGACCCATAGAGGTGTCAACGCATTTGCCGCCGTCAACAGCTGCTATTGATGCGCCGTTGCCAATGTGGCATGTGATGACCTTCTTCTCGGCTGGGTTAACGCCCAGGAAGTCGCATACGCGTTGGGCCACATAACGATGGCTGGTGCCATGGAAACCATAACGACGGATGCCATACTTCTCGTAGAGCTCGTAGGGAACAGCATACATGTAGGCGTAGTCGGGCATTGTCTGGTGGAAAGCTGTGTCGAACACGCCAACCTGTGGCAGGCCTGGCATCAGTTCGGTTACGGCATTAACACCCTTGAGGTTTGCCGGGTTGTGAAGTGGAGCGAGGTCGCTGCATTCCTCAAACACCTTCAGCACCTCTTCGTTGAGAAGGACGCTCTTGTTGAACTTCTCTCCACCATGCACCATACGGTGACCTACGGCATCAATTTCACTGAGGTCTTTGATGACACCTATTTCAGGGTCGGTAAGCAATGAGAATATGAACTTTACACCCTCTGTATGCTCAGGGATGTCGTGCATAATCTGCTTTTTCTCGCCGTTTGCCAGTTTTACTTTAACGAAAGCTCCGTCTAATCCAACTCTCTCTGCACCACCAGAAGTCATGACTTCCTTGGTATCCATGTTGTAGAGCGCATACTTGATTGATGAGCTTCCACAGTTGAGAACTAATATTTTCATGTTTTTATTGTTTTTGGGGAGTTAACAATTATTTCTTCGCATCCATTGCCTGACATGCAGTGATGGCCACCATCTTGTAGATGTCGTCAACAGAGCAGCCGCGGGAGAGGTCGTTGACTGGGCGGGCAATACCCTGGAGGATTGGGCCAAGGGCCGTGGCGCCACCAAGACGCTCAACCAACTTGTAGGCGATGTTGCCTACCTCAAGGCATGGCACAACAAGCACATTGGCATGACCGGCAATCTTGCTGCCGGGAGCCTTCTTTGCTCCAACGGAAGGAACAAGAGAAGCGTCTGCCTGCAGTTCTCCATCTACCAGTAGCGTTGGGTCAAGCTCTTTGGCAAGGCGGGTTGCCTCGACAACCTTGTCAACAACCTCATGGTTGGCACTGCCTTTGGTTGAGAAACTGAGCATTGCCACGCGTGGCTCTTCAAAGCCAGCTACGCTCTTGGCTGTCTGTGCCGTGCAGACGGCAATCTGAGCCAACTGGCTTGCGTCTGGCATAGGAGTAACGGCAACGTCGCCTATAACGACAACACCATCCTCGCCATACTGTGGCTTATCGGTAATCATAAGCATCGCTCCGCTGACGCAGCTTATGCCAGGGGCGCATTTGATGATTTGCAGGGCTGGACGCAAAGTGTCGCCTGTAGTGCTCAGTGCACCACTGATTTGTCCGTCGGCACCTTCAGTCTTTATTATCATACAGCCCAGGTAGAGCGGATTCTTCACCAATTCGCGAGCCTGCTCGATGGTCATGCCTTTTTTCTTGCGAAGCTCAGCCAACAATGCTGCATATTCCTCCGACTTGGGGTTGTTCTCTGGATCGATAAGGGTAGCCTTGTCGATGTTTGTCAGTCCCCATTGTTTTGCAAGCGAGTGAACCTCGTCAGGATTGCCAATGAGGATGATGTCGGCCACACCGTCAGCCAGCACTCGGTCGGCTGCCCTTAAAGTGCGCTCCTCGGTGGCTTCGGGGAGTACAATGCGCTGCTTGTTGCTCTTAGCGCGTTCGATGATTTTTTGTACTAAATCCATATTAAGTTAATTGTAGTTTTAAAATTTGTTCCATGCTTTTTGAAGTAGGTTTTGCCAACTCTACTTTACATTTTGCAAAATTAGAAAAAATATTTGAATTACTTATTGTTTCATCTGCTTTTTTTTATTAAAAATGCGTTATTTTCTTCGCCAAGTCGTTTTTTTACACTAATTTTGCAAACGGAAAGATAGAGGGCTTTTTCCTGACAACTTAAACTATATACAAAACTTTAATATATACAGTAAAATTATGGCAAAGAAAGCATTACTCATGATTCTCGACGGATGGGGAATCGGCAAACACGGTGAAGGAGATGTAATCTACAATACACCAACACCTTATCTTGACTATTTGACAGCAGTAAGCGCTCACTCTCAGCTCCAGGCTTCTGGCGAAAACGTAGGTCTGCCCGACGGACAGATGGGAAATTCAGAAGTTGGTCACCTTAATATTGGTGCAGGACGTGTGGTTTATCAGGACCTCGTGAAAATTAATCGCGCTTGTAAGGATGGCTCTATAATGGAGAATCCGGAAATAAAGGCTGCCTATGGATATGCAAAGGAAACTGGCAAGCGCCTGCACCTTATGGGACTCACCTCGGATGGTGGCGTTCACTCTTCACTCGACCATCTCTTCAAGCTCGTTGAGATTGGCAAGGAATATGGTTTGACACAGACTTTCGTCCACTGCTTCATGGATGGTCGCGACACCGACCCTAAGAGTGGTGTGGGTTTCATCAAGCAGCTTTCTGAGGTTTGCGAGAAGAATGATGCACACATTGCTTCCATCGTTGGTCGTTTCTATGCTATGGATCGCGACAAGCGCTGGAACCGTGTTAAGGAGGCTTACGACCTGCTCGTTGAGGGCAAGGGAAAGCAGGCCGACTGCATGGTTAAGGCCATGGAAGAGAGCTATGAGGAAGGCGTTACCGACGAGTTCATCAAGCCCATCAATAATGCCAAGGTTGACGGAACCATACAAGAGGGCGACGTTGTCATCTTCATCAACTTCCGCAACGACCGTGCCAAGGAGCTGACACAGGTGCTCACTCAGCAGGACATGCCAGAGGAAGGCATGAAGACCATTCCAGGCTTGCAGTATTATTGCATGACTCCTTACGATGCTTCATTCCAGGGCGTTCACATCCTCTTCCCAAAAGAGAATGTAGGCAATACTCTCGGCGAATATCTTAGCAGCAAAGGCAAGAAGCAGCTCCATACGGCAGAGACTGAGAAGTATGCTCACGTAACATTCTTCTTTAATGGTGGCCGCGAGGCTCCATACGAGGGTGAAGACCGCATTCTTGTTCCTTCTCCAAAGGTTGCCACTTACGACCTTAAGCCTGAGATGTCGGCCTACGAGGTT
>JAQXRI010000130.1 GCA_029218445.1 Prevotellaceae bacterium
TCACACATCGCTGCTACATAGTCGCCGATGTCATATCCTGCGGTACTGTCATCTACTCTGAATGCCTTTGTGGTCGTTACACGGTCAATGGCTTCCTTAACCTGTGGGTCATCGCACTGATATGCAGTAATCAGCTTGTCGGTAAACTCCTTAAGTATAGCACCGTACTGGTCGAGCATGCTTGTCTTTGTGACAGAGAAGTCGATGAATGCGCCATCACCATTATTATCCCAATATTTAACGAGTGCCTCAGCATACATCTTGAGGGCACTCTCCAGGTCGTTTGGTCCGTCAAGCAGGTCAATAAGTTCAGAGAATTGACCACCTTCACCCGGCACAAGATATGTAGAGGCCATAATGTAGTCGGTCAAGTCCTTCAGCTCAAACTGATACTCAACGGTGTTCATGAGGCAAGCGTCGTAGTAGAGAACATCCATGCGCTGGTTGGCATTCTCCAAGGCATGCCTTAGAGAGTTCACAGTGAAGTAATTTTTACCTGCAGAGTCGTAAAGCAGGCCACGAGTATTGTTAAATGGCAAATCTTCATACACGTTATAGCCACCGCCATGGTCGGTTAGCACAAGGACATACTTCTCTGCAGGATAATTCTTTGCCGCCCAGTTGATGAAGTTTGTAAGCGAATCGGGGTTGGCCATGTCGTTTTCCTGCTTTCCATACAGGTTTTCATCTACAAAAGTGTTGAACATTGTCTTGTCGTCTTCAATGGCGAAGCGATAGGTCTTGCCTTCAAACTCGGACAATGGCAGTTTCTCATTGTCAATTTCCATTCCACCCTCAAGGTTATGAGTAGCAGAGTAATCGTCATTGAGCACAGGCGAGAACTTGTAGTTAACCACGACATTGATGTTGTCGCCCGCGTTTTTCTTACCTTCAAACAGTTGATTGATGTTCATGCAAACAATACCTGGATCAAGTTCTCCACCACCATCCAATTGGCCTCCACCCATTCCGTACATAAGGATGGTGTAGTCGGCCTTGGCAGTTGGCTGCGGGTCGTCAGGAACAATGGGGTCAGGTGTCGGGTTGTCTTCAACCGACGTACACGAAGCCATAAGCATAGCTATGATGCACAATGGCAGTAAAAATAGTTTCTTCATAATGTTTATATTATTTATGTTAATAAAATCTATCTTATCAAAGCAACATGAGTTGCAGTGAGTTGATTCAAGTGCAAAGATACATAATCTTTTTAAATAGACAATGACTTTATGCAAATTTAACAGAAAAACGTCAATATACCACAAGGCTGTCAGCCTTTATTCTCGCCTTCAGCCAGTCGTGCAGACGCTGCCTTTCGTCGGCGGTCATACGCTTTTTGCCGTCGGTAGAGATAATGGCGGCTACAAACTGCTTTGTGGCAGTGGTGTCGCGGCTGGCTTCCACCACTTTCGAGAGGCTTATTGTCTTGACGTCGGGAAACAGAGCCTTCAGTTCGGGACGCATTTCCGATGCGAGTTCCTCATATTTCATATAATCCTGAAGGCGGTTGTTGATGTCGGTCATTTGTGCCGACAGCTCCAGCAGCTTCTTCTTTTCGTCCTCACGGTTGCTGTTGAGCTGAGTGAGTCGGCTGTTGAGCCTCAGCACGCTGTCCGACTGTTCGCCTTGAATCACGTTGAGAGTGTATTTGTCAAGCCCATACTGTCCCATCCTTTTTATGGCTTCCTTTTTTGTTTGTTCGGTTATTTCGCGTCCAACTGCCACCACGTTGAGCATTGTCTTTGTGTCATCGACATTGCTCGAAATTATTTGTGTACCCGTCTGCGAGAGTTCCATTTTCAGGAATCGGCTTACGTTGTTGTCGAAGATGCTCCGCTTCACTATGCCTACAGTCATGAGTGCTGCAGGAATCATGGTAACAATGGCAATGCCCATGACCATTCGCTGCGCCTTCTTGGCCAATCCTGGCGTAGTGAACTCCTTGCGGTGGAAGTGCATAAGCCTTACGCCAACGTATGTGGCAAGGCTAATGAACACGGTGTTGATGAAGAAGAGATAGAAAGCTCCGAGGAAATAGAGGAAATGGCCGGTGGCAAGGCCGTAGCCGGCGGTACAGAGCGGTGGCATGAGTGCCGTGGCAATGGCCACACCCGGAATGACGTTGCCCTTGCCTTTGGTTGACAGTGCTATTATGCCAGCAGCACCACCGCAGGTGGCTATCAGCACGTCGTAGATGGTGGGCGAGGTGCGTGCCAGCAGCTCCGACTGTGCCTCGCCAAGCGGAGTGATGAGGAAATAAACCATGGCCGTCAGCACACTGATGACAGTGGCCACACTGAAGTTCTTGGCAGCACGGCGCAGCAGGTCGAGGTCGTTGGTGCCCATGGCAAGGCCCATGCCGATGATAGGCCCCATGAGTGGCGAAATGAGCATGGCGCCGATTATTACTGCGGTGGAGTTGACGTTAAGGCCGAGCGACGCTATGAAGATGGCGAAGACAAGCACCCAAAGGTTGGCCCCCTTGAAGCTCACTCCGCTTGTTATCTGACTGACTATCTCATGCTCGTTCTCCATGTCGGGCATGATATTGAAATGCGCCTTTAAGCTGCTGAAGAAGTTATTGTATGTCATACTAACGATTGTTTGGTGCAAATTTAGTGAATATAATCAACATCAATAGTCAATATAGCATTAAATAATGTGAATTATTCACGTTTTACAAAAGAAACTCTTAATTTTGCACGTTCAAAGTGCAAGATTATGAGCTTAACTCAATTTATAAGGAAAGTATTCGTGCCACGTCAAGTGGAACTTGAAAGGCACTACACTCAGGGCGAGGAACTGCAACACAACGTGCTGGCCGACCTCGTCAAGAGGGCTGACGACACGGAATATGGCCGTAAACACATGTTTTCGACGATAAATGGATATGACGAGTTTGCACGCAACGTGCCCGTGAACACCTACGAGGAGCTGAAAGGCGACATAGACAGAATGAGGCATGGTGAGCGCAACGTGCTGTGGCCGGGTCAGGTGAAATGGTATGCCAAATCGTCGGGCACCACCAACGACAAGAGCAAATTCATACCTGTCAGCTCGGACGGACTTCACAACATTCACTATAAGGGCGGTACCGACTGCGTTGCCCTTTACCTTCGCAACTACAAGCAGAGCCGCCTGTTTGACGGCCGCGCCCTGATATTGGGCGGCAGCCATTCGCCCAACTACAATCTGACAAACAGCCTTGTAGGCGACCTCAGCGCAATACTGATAGAAAACATCAACCCGCTGGCCAACCTCGTCAGGGTGCCTAAGAAGCAAACGGCACTGCTGTCGGATTTTGAGCTGAAACGGGAGCGAATAGCCGAGGAAACGCTGAAGAAAAACGTGACCAACCTCAGCGGAGTGCCATCGTGGATGCTTTCGGTGCTGAGCCGAGTGATGGAAATATCGGGCAAGCGGCACCTTGAGGAAGTGTGGCCCGACATAGAGGTGTTCTTCCACGGCGGAGTGGCCTTCACTCCCTACAGGAAACAGTATGAACAGCTCATAACAAAGCCCGACATGCGCTACATGGAGACATACAACGCCAGCGAGGGGTTCTTCGGCCTTCAGGACGACCCTCAGGACAAGTCGATGCTGCTGATGCTCGACTACGACGTGTTCTACGAGTTCATCCCCATGGACGAGTTCGGCACCGACAACCCCACCGTCGTTCCGCTGTGGGGCGTAGAGAAGGACCGCAACTACGCCATGCTCATCTCAACGTCATGCGGCTTGTGGCGATATGTCATTGGCGACACCGTAAAGTTTACGTCAACCAATCCCTACAAGTTCATCATAACAGGACGCACCAAGCACTTCATAAACGCATTCGGCGAAGAGCTGATAGTTGACAACGCCGAGAAAGGCTTGGCCTACGCCTGCCAACAAACTGGCGCACAGGTGCTTGAATACACTGCCGCACCGGTGTTTATGGACGCCAAGGGCAAATGCCGCCACCAATGGCTGATAGAGTTTTCAAGAAAGCCCGACGACCTCGACCGCTTCGCCTCGCTGTTCGACACAAAGCTGCAGGAGCTGAACAGCGACTATGAAGCCAAGCGCTACAAGGACATAACACTGCAGCACCTGGAGATAGTGGTGGCAAAAGACAACCTTTTCAACGACTGGCTGAAAATGAGGGGAAAGCTTGGCGGACAGCACAAAGTGCCGCGACTGAGCAACAGCAGGGACACCATCGACCAACTGCTACAACTGAACCAACAGTGACAAGAAGACATAGACAATGAACAAAGAAAAATGGACAATAGTATGCCTTGTGCTGCTGATGGTCGCATCATGCGCACGCATGGGACAACCCGACGGAGGATGGTATGACGACACTCCGCCAAGGGTGGTTCACACCGACCCTGCCGACAGAGGCGTCAAAGTGAAGTCGAAGAAGGTGACCATCACCTTCGACGAGTTCATCAAGCTGGAGGACGCCACCAACAAGGTGGTCATCTCGCCTCCACAGATAGAACCCGCCGACATAAAAAGCTCAGGAAAGAAGATAATCGTTGACATAAAGGACACGCTGAAGGACAACACGACCTACACGATAGACTTCTCGGACGCCATATCGGACAACAACGAGGGCAACCCCATGGGCAACTACACCTACAGCTTCTCAACGGGCGAGCGCATCGACACCTTCGAAGTGTCGGGCAACGTGCTCGACGCAAGCAACCTCGAACCCATAAAGGGCATTCTCGTAGGCCTCTACGACGACCTCTCCGACACGGTGTTCGCCAAGAAGCCGTTCATCAGGGTGTCGCGCACCGACAGCCGTGGACACTTCGTGATAAAGGGCATAGCGCCAGGCACTTACAGAGTGTATGCCCTGCAAGATGCCGACGGCGACTACACCTACAGCCAAAAGAGCGAGATGCTGGCTTTCAGCCATCAGACGTTTGAGCCTTACTGCCGTCCCGACGTAAGGCAAGACACCGTGTGGCGCGACACGCTGCGCATCGACTCAATCATAAGGGTTGACTACACCCACTTCTTCCCCGACAACATTGTGCTGAGAGCCTTTACCGCCCCGCAAACCGACCGCTACCTTGTGAAGACGGAACGCACCGAACCCGACCGCTTGGGCTTCTTCTTCAGCTACGGCCACGACTCGGTGCCTCAGCTAAGAGGCCTCAACTTCAACTCTGACAGTGCTTTCGTGGTTGACCCAAGCCTGAAAAACGACACGGTGACCTACTGGCTGAGAGACACGGCACTGGTAAACACCGACTCATTGGAAATAGAAGCCCGATACTACATAACCGACTCGCTCGGCAATCTCGTCATGCAAACCGACACCCTGCAGATGATACCGAAGGTGTCGTACGAGAAACGCATGAAACAGCAGGCAAAGGACTTCGAGAAATGGCAGAAAGAACAGGAAAAGAAGAAGAAGAAAGGCGAGAAATACGACTCGGTCATGGCCGTCAAGCCACTCGAAGTGAAGATAATGGGCAGCGGAACGATAACTCCCGAACAAAACGTATTCTTCAACATGCCTACGCCTTTGTCGAAATGCGACACCTCGGCCATCCACCTGTTTTCAAAAATCGACACGCTGTGGTACAATGCCCGATATGAATGGATTCCCGTTGAGGGCAACATAAAGAAATATGAACTGAGGGCCGAATGGCGACCCGAAATAGAATATAGCCTTGAGGTTGACTCGGCCGCCTTCGTTGACATCTACGGCTTGGCGTCGAAGAAAATAAAGGAGGGCATCAAGGTAAGCTCAAACGACGAGTTCGGCACGCTGCTCGTGAAGGTTACGGGCATCAGCGACACCGCCACGGTGGTCGTACAGCTGCTCAACTCAAGCGACGCAGTGGTAAAGGAAGCCAAGCAAATAGACGGCTCGGCCGACTTCTTCTACATGAAGGAAGGCGAATACTACCTGAGAGCCTTTGTTGACGCCAACGGCAACGGCATTTGGGACACGGGCGACTATCATGCCAACCTGCAACCCGAAGAGGTGTACTACTATCCGAAGAAGGTGGAATGCAAGAAGAAGTGGGACATAACAATAGGATGGGACGTCAACGCGACACCCATAGCCCTACAGAAACCGCAAGCCATAACAAAACAGAAGTCGGAACAGGAGAAGAAGCTGAAAAACCGAAACGCCGAGAGGGCAAAGAACCTTGGCATCGACTACAATAAGGAAATAAACGCATTAAAGAACAAAACTCTTAAGAAATGAACATGAAACACATACTGCTCACGCTGATGCTGGCCATGTCGTCGCTTGCAGCGTCCGCACAATGCGGAATAGAGAACAAAGCCTTCAAGACGGGCGAATTTCTGTCGTACGACCTCTACTTCAACTGGAAGTTCGTATGGGTGAAGGTTGGAACGGCATCGATGAGCACCGTGCAGTCGCGCTACGGCGGCAAGACGGCATGGCGCAGCAGCCTTACCACACGCAGCAACAGCAAGCTCGACAAGGTGTTTACCCTGCGCGACACGCTCCTGTCCTACTGCTCTGAAGAACTTGCCCCACTCTATTTCCGCAAGGGAGCAAGGGAAGGCGACCGTTACTATGTTGACGAAATATGGTACAGCTACCCCAACGGCAACTGCCACATGAAGCAGCACCGCATTGAGAACAGCGGCGAGCACGTATGGAAAGAGTCGGAATACCAAGATTGCATATACGACATGATGAGCATCTTCCTGCGCGCCCGCAACTTCGACGCTTCAAAGTTCACCGTAGGACAAAACATACCGATGCCCATAAGCGACGCCAAGCGCCTGTCGAACTCTTGGCTGAAATACCAAGGCAAGGAGACGTTTGAGATAGAAGAAACAAAACAGAAGTTCAAGTGCCTCGTGTTCTCGTTCATAGAGCGTGAAGACGGAAAAAACCACGAACTCATCCGCTTCTACGTGACCGACGACGACAACCACATCCCCGTGCGCCTCGACATGTTCCTGAGCTTCGGCTCGGCCAAGGCATTCCTCAAGGGCTACAAGGGAGTGAGAAACCCGATGACGTCGAAAATAAGCAATCAATGAACGTCACGGTAGTTCCGCTTCTTACCGTATGTTCCTTCTGCATTGCATCGTGCAACTACATCGACCCGACGGTCAGCACTCCCACCTACAGCAACACCATCGTGGTGGAATGTAGTGCCGACGAAAAGCCCGCGCAATGGCACATCGACGTTTACGACGACCTTGGCATGCGACCTTACAACAGCTACGACGGAAAGCTGAGCGTTGAAGGCAGCATATACGCACTTTTGGCCTACAACACTAATATAGAAAAGGTGAGGATAAAGGAGCAGGAAGAGTCGGGCAACATGATAGCCACCACCGACGCCATAGGCAATGGCCTGACTTTCAACGGACAACCTGTTGTAAACATGCCCGACATGTTGTACTCGGCGTTCATCGAAGATTATTTCGCAGGCAACGTGGAAACAATAGAAGTAGAAGCGCAACCACGCGTATTCGTTTATAATATAGCAATAGAGATAACCGATTCGGCCAACATCGTCAGCGGATGCCGCAGCGCAATGGTTGACGGCCTTTCGGAATATGTTGACCTGATGACGCTGTTAAGGTCGTCGAGCACGGTGGCCATGGAAGTGCCCATGCAGCTCAACGGCGGCAAGGCAAGCGACGGCACAAAGACCGCCCTTGGCACGCTGACAACCTTCGGCCTTCCAACGGCCATGGCGTCCAGACGGGCATGCCGCCTCACGTTGAGGTTGGTTGACGGCAACGGCAGTGTTACATCGACAGCCATCGACATAACCGACAAGATTGCCGAAAACATGCAAGGAGGCGAAATAACGCTAAGCGTTGACGCGGGCAACATCATGTCGATAAACGGCGACATTGGCACTACAATAGAAAACAGAAACGAAGAAAACATTCACATCAGGTTGTAAGTTGCGACTAAATAATCACTTTTTTTGCTATTTCGCACGAAGTATGAGATTTTTTAGTTACCTTTGCACACAAAATTCAAACTATTGACAATGAAGAAATTATATATAGAAACTTACGGATGCCAAATGAACGTGGCCGACTCTGAGGTGGTTGCCTCGGTAATGCAGATGGCTGGTTACGAAACCTGCGACGACATCAGCCAGGCCAACGCCGTGTTCCTCAACACCTGCTCGGTGCGCGACAACGCCGAACAGAAAATCTACAATCGCCTCGACACCCTCAATGCCGAAAGGAAGAAAGGGCGCAAGCTAATACTCGGTGTGCTGGGTTGCATGGCCGAACGCGTAAAGGAAGACCTGCTGAACAACCATCATGCCGACCTCGTGGCAGGCCCTGACGCCTACCTTTCTCTGCCCGACCTTATAGCGCAAGCCGAAACCGGTCACAAGGCCATCAACATCGAACTTTCAACCACCGAGACATACAAGGACATAGTGCCTCAACGCCTTCATGGAGCCAAGATAGGAGGCTTCGTAAGCATCATGCGCGGCTGCAACAACTTCTGCCACTACTGCATCGTGCCTTACACAAGAGGACGCGAGAGAAGCCGCGACGTGGAAAGCATACTCTGCGAAGTGCGCGACCTGCGCGACCGTGGCTTCAAAGAGGTGACGCTGCTTGGCCAAAACGTCAACTCCTACGGCCCAATACAACATCCGCAATGGGGCGAGGTGCACTTCCCCACCCTGCTGCGCATAGTGGCCGAGGCAGTGCCCGAAATGAGAATACGATTCACCACGTCGCATCCGAAGGACATGAGCGACGAGACGCTGAGGGTTATTGCCGAAACGCCCAACATCTGCCGACACATTCACCTGCCCGTGCAGAGCGGCAGCAACAGGATACTGAAGCTGATGAACCGAAAATACACGCGCGAATGGTATCTCGACCGCGTGGCGGCCATACGACGCATCATTCCCGACTGCGGCCTTTCCACCGACATATTCGTGGGTTACCACAGCGAGACGGAAGAAGACCATCAGCTGTCGCTCGACCTGATGCGCGAGGTGGGCTACGACTCGGCCTTCATGTTCAAATACAGCGAGCGTCCCGGCACCTACGCCTCGAAGCACCTGCCCGACGACGTGCCTGAAGACGTCAAGATACGACGACTGAACGAACTGATTCACCTGCAGACAGAGATGTCGGCACTGGCCAACAAGCGCGACGAGGGAAAGGTGTTCGACGTGCTGGTTGAAGGATTCAGCAAGCGGTCGCGCGAACAGCTGTGCGGACGCACTGAGCAGAACAAGATGGTGGTGTTTGACAAGGGCAACCACCACGTAGGCGAGACGGTAAGGATAAGAATCACGGGCAGTTCAAGTGCCACTTTATTCGGCGAGGAGACGGTATGAAAGAGTTTATTCGCGTGTTGAGGCGCTTTGTGCCTCCCTACAAGAGATACTTGGTGTGGTCGGTGGTGTTCAACATTCTCTCGGCCATTCTCAACATATTCTCGTTCATGGCCATCATTCCCATACTGAACATCCTGTTCCAAACCGACAGCAGCGACACTCCGCAGCAGCTGATGGAGTGGCGATGGGACAACCTTCAGGATGCCTTCACCAACAACGCCAACTACTACATCGGCCAACTCATAGCCGACATAGGGCCAACGACAACACTTTTGGTCATAGGCCTTTTCCTCGCCTTCATGACGTTTTTGAAGACAGGAGCCTACTTCCTCTCGTCGGCCACCATCATTCCCATTCGCACGGGTGTGGTGCGCGACATCCGCAACCAGCTTTACCGCAAGATAACGTCACTGCCCTTAGGTTTCTTCTCCGAAGAGCGCAAGGGCGACATCATTGCAAGAATGAGCGGCGACGTGGCCGAAGTTGAAAACTCCATCATGTCGTCGTTGGACATGCTGTTCAAGAATCCCGTGCTCATCGTGGCCTACTTCTCCACACTGCTCATCATCTCGTGGCAACTGACGGTGTTCACGCTCGTCTTCGTGCCTATCATGGGATGGTTTATGGGCATGGTGGGAAGGAAGCTGAAGCAAAACTCCATCAAGGCACAGGCACTGTGGAGCGACACCATGAGCCAAGTGGAGGAAACGCTCGGCGGACTTCGCATAATCAAAGCCTTCTGCGCCGAAGAGAAGATGAACACGAGGTTTGACAAGGTGAACAGCCTTTACCGCAACGACATCATGAGGGTCAACATACGCCAGCAGATGGCCCACCCCATGAGCGAGTTTCTCGGCACCGTAATGATAGTCATAGTGCTGTGGTTCGGCGGCATCCTCGTCCTTTCGGGCGACGCGACGCTGTCAGGACCCAAGTTCATCTACTATCTCGTGATGCTCTACAGCATCATCAACCCACTGAAGGAGTTCTCAAAGGCCGGCTACAACATACCAAAGGGATTGGCCTCAATGCAGCGCATCGACAGGATTCTCAATGCCGAGAACAACATTGTGGAGAAAGAGAAGCCGGAGCACATCGGCGACTTCAAGCACAGCATAGAGTTCCGCGACGTGTCGTTCAAGTACGACAAGAAATGGATTCTGCGCCACATCAACCTTACGATAGAAAAAGGCAAGACGGTGGCTTTGGTAGGACAGAGCGGCGGCGGCAAATCGACACTCGTCGATTTGATACCACGCTACTACGACGTGCAGGAAGGTGAGGTGCTCATCGACGGAATAAACGTGAAGGACCTTGGCATCCACGACCTTCGCCAACTCATTGGCAATGTCAACCAGGAGGCCATACTCTTCAACGACTCGTTCCGCAACAACATCGCCTTTGGCGTTGACGGCGCCACCGACAAGCAGATTGAGGAAGCGGCGCGCATAGCCAATGCCTACGACTTCATCATGGAGTCGGAACAGAAGATGGACACCAACATCGGCGACCGCGGCAGCCGCCTCTCCGGCGGACAACGGCAGCGTGTGAGCATTGCCCGCGCCATACTGAAAAATCCGCCCATCCTCATACTCGACGAAGCCACATCGGCTCTCGACACCGAAAGCGAACGACTGGTGCAGGATGCCTTGGAGCGGCTGATGAAGACGCGAACCACGGTGGCCATCGCCCACCGCCTGTCAACCATCAAGTGCGCCGACGAGATATGCGTCATTCACGAAGGCCAGATAGTAGAGCGAGGCAAACACGAGGAGCTGCTCGAGCTCGACGGCTACTACAAACGACTTAACGACATGCAGAGCCTATGATGAGAGTCTTCTACTATATCGTTTTCTCACTGCTGATACTGCTCTCGCTGTTGCCGCTGCGCCTGCTTTATGTGCTGTCCGACTTTCTCTATCTGATGGTTTACCGCGTGGTGGGCTATCGCCGAGGCTTGGTGAGACGCCATCTTGCAGAATGTTTCCCCGAAAAGGGAGACGACGAACGGCGTAAAATAGAGAGGGCGTTCTACCATTGGTTCTGCGACTATCTTGTTGAAACGATAAAATTGTCAACAATGAGCCAAAGGCAAATAAAGCGCCGAATGGTGTTTGAAGGCCACGAAGCCATCATCGAAGAGCTTGCCGCCGGAAAGTCGATAGGCATGTATCTCGGCCACTACTGCAATTGGGAGTGGATTACGTCGCTGCCTCTTTGGACAGGCACCGTGGGCGTATGCGCCCAAATATACCACCCTTTGGAAAACGTCTGGTTCGACCGTCTGTTCATACGCATCCGCGAACGCTTCGGCGCCAAGTGCATACCTATGGCCGAAACGCTGCGACGGCTAATCAAGTACAAGCAGGAGCATCAGCCAATCATCCTTGGTTACATCTCCGACCAAATACCATTTTGGAACAACATCCACCATTGGCTCGACTTCATGCACCACGACACTCCGGTATTGACAGGAGCTGAACGCCTCATGTCGCAATTGAAGCACTCGGTATATTATGCCGACATCACACGTCCCAAGCGCGGACAATACGTCTGCCGCATAGTAAAGATGGCCGACGACGCTTCGAAGCTCGACCGCAGTGAAGGCAGCCCTTGGCCGCTCACCGACGCCTACTTCCGCCTGCTTGAAGCCTCCATACGCCATCAGCCGGAATGTTACCTCTGGACACACAACCGCTGGAAGCGCAGCCACGAGGAATTCAACCTGCGCTACGACGAGAAGACAGGGCGCGTTGACCTTGGCGACATTGAAGACATAAAAAGGCGTAAGGGAATCATTTAATAATAAAAGTTAATAAAGAAATGCTTTTCATACACAGATAGCATTAAATAGCTATCTTTGCAGATTGAAATTTCCAATCACAACAATAAACAATAAAAAACTATGTCATACCTATTCTCATCAGAGTCAGTCTCTGAAGGACATCCCGACAAGGTGGCCGACCAAATCTCGGACGCCATCCTAGACCAGTTCCTGGCCTACGACGAAAAGGCACGTGTGGCTTGCGAAACATTCGTTACCACCGGCCAGGTAGTGATAATGGGCGAAGTAAGAAGCAACGTCTATATCGACCTTCAGACGATAGCCCGCAACACAATCAAACGCATTGGATACACCAAGGCCGAATACCAGTTTGACGGCAATTCATGCGGAATACTCAGCGCAATACACGAGCAGAGCGGCGACATCAACCGAGGCGTTGACCGCGACGACGAGGACAACCAGGGAGCCGGCGACCAGGGAATGATGTTCGGCTACGCCACCAACGAAACCGACAACTTCATGCCCGTTTCGCTCGACTTGGCCCACCTCATCATGTCAACACTCGCCGAAATACGCAAGGAGGGCCAACTCATGACTTACCTCCGTCCCGACTCAAAGAGCCAAGTGACGGTTCAGTACAGCGACGACAACATTCCTGAGCGCATCGACACCATCGTCGTTTCAACCCAACACGACGAATTTGCCGACGACGACACCATGCTTGCCAAGATACGTGAAGACGTGATAAACATCCTGATGCCGCGCGTGAAAGAGAAGATAACCAACGACAAGGTTCTGAAGCTCTTCGGCGACGACATAAAATACTATGTCAACCCAACAGGAAAGTTCGTCATCGGCGGCCCACACGGCGACACAGGCCTCACAGGACGCAAAATAATAGTAGATACCTACGGCGGCAAGGGCGCACACGGCGGCGGCGCGTTCAGCGGCAAAGACTCAAGCAAGGTTGACCGCTCGGCGGCCTATGCGGCACGCCACATAGCAAAGAACATGGTAGCAGCCGGCGTTGCCGACGAGATGCTCGATCAAATAATCTATGCCATCGGCTAGGCAAAGCCAATGAACATATACGTCAACACCTACGGACGCAGCAACGTTAACCTCACCGACGGCGAGATAGCCAAGAAGATAGAGCAGATGTTCGACCTTCGCCCCAAAGCCATCGAGCGCACGCTCAAGTTGCGCCAGCCAATGTTCAGCGAGACGGCCGCCTACGGCCACATGGGACGCACTCCGGTGACTGTCAAGAAGACCTTTACGAGCCACTACCACGAGACAAAGACCATCGACATCGAACTGTTCACGTGGGAAAAGCTCGACTGCATCGACAAGATAAAGAAAGAGTTCAACATTTAAACATCATAAACAAAGGGTAAGAATACCATTCGAGGCATTCTTACCCTTAAACGACACACTGAATGCTACAGCAGGACACCATAAGCCCACAGCACGAACAAATGCCGCCTGAAGCCATCATGGCCAGCAAGCCGGCCAAGCCGCAACATCCCTACCAAGTACTGAAGATGCTGCCCAAGGATGCTACACCTGCACAGCAAGACTCGGCCATTCAAGCCACCTTCCAACCAAAAGAGATACGCTACAGCTCACGCCCCGACACCCTCCACATTCCCGGCCACGAGATAGGCAAAAGCATACGCGACGTGAGCCTTCCAAAATACTACAAAGAGTCGTTCTTCTCAAAAGACACACTGTTCCACCCCGAAATAGAAGGCGGACGATACGGTGTGGCCGGCGACCCCATTCCCTACACCGTAAGAAGCGACGACACCATCTCGCTGCTGCTCATTCTCAGCTTCGTAGTGGTGATGGTGTCGTATGCAAAGTCCAAGCAATTCATCATACGCCAAATAAAAAGCTGCTTCTACATCAACAACCGCGAAAGCAGCATCAACGAGACGTCCATCGAAATCAGGTTCCAGCTGTTTATGGTGGTGCTTACGTGCCTCTTGTTGTCGCTGCTTCAATACTTCCACACCACCCATTACATAGGTTCGACATTCATTTTGTCGTCACAATACCATCTTATAGCGATATTCTTTGGCATGAATATATGCTACTTCATAATGAAAGGCCTGCTCTACAGCTGTGTGAACACCGTGTTCTTCGGCAAGAAAAATAATTTACAATGGATGAAGACCTACCTGTTCATAACGTCACTTGAAGGCGTAATGCTTTACCCTGCCGTATTGTTGCAGTCGTACTTCGACATGTCCATACAAGCAGTGACGGTTTACACCATAACTGCGCTCTTTTTAGTTAAATTATTGACGTTTTATAAGAGTTACACAATCTTTTTTAGCCGAACAGGCGTTTTTTTCCAAATATTTTTGTACTTTTGTGCCCTCGAAGCAGTGCCCATGGCTTCCTTTCGAGGAGCTTTGGAAATTACAGGTAATTATTTGAAAATAAATTTTTAGGACATCGATGATTAAGAAAATTTTAGTTTCACAGCCAAAGCCGACAAGCGAGAAGTCACCCTATTTCACTATCGCCGAACGATTTGACGTGGAACTGGTATTCCGCCCTTTCATTAAAGTTGAAGGACTGACATCAAAGGAATTTCGCCAGCAGAAAGTCAGCATTGGCGACTACACGGCTATCGTGTTCACATCACGCCACGCCATTGACCACTTCTTCAAGTTGTGTAAGGAATTGCGAGTTAACATATCAGAAGACCTGAAGTACTTCTGCGTTACCGAGGCCATCTCACTCTACATCCAAAAGTATGTGCCTTATCGCAAACGCAAGATTTTCTACGGTTCAACGGGAAAAGTGGCCGACATGCTGCCCCAGATGGTGAAGCACAAAAACGAGAAGTACCTTGTCCCGATGAGCGATGTTCACAACAACGACATCAAGGAACTGCTCGACTCAAAGAATCTCAAGCACACCGAATGCGTCATGTATCGCACCGTCAGCAACGACTTCACGCAGGAGGAGATTGACAATTTCGACTACGACATGCTTGTGTTCTTCAGCCCTGTAGGCGTTGACGCCCTTACAAAGAATTTCCCCAACTTCAAGCAGAAGAACGTGGCCATAGCCACCTTCGGCCCCGCCACGGCAAAGGCTGTCAAGGACGCAGGACTTCGTCTTGACCTCGAAGCTCCTACAGAGAAATATCCTTCAATGACCGGAGCCTTGCAGCACTACCTGCTGGAACACGAAGAATAAGCGACATATCACCACCACCCCACACACAATGACCACCGCAAGCGCGACGCCGAGAATGACATTCGGCAAAAAGGAGCACGTTGTCAGCAAGAAGACGCTCGAAAGGCTCTTCAACGGCAGCAACCGTTCGATGGTAGCTTACCCCATCAGAATGGTCTATATGAGTGTCGCTCCCGAAGAAACGCCGGTGAAAGTATTGGTCAGCGTGTCGAAACGACATTTCAAGAGGGCGGTGAAACGCAACAGGGTGAAACGACAGATAAGAGAGGCCTACAGACGGCAAAAGGCCGAGTTGGCCACAGCGGCCGCTGAAGCCAACCTGTCGTACAACATAGCTTTCATCTACATGTCCGACGAGCTGCACCCTTCATCTGCCATCCACGAGAGCGTAGGAAGGCTGCTGACAAGATTGAGCGAGAAGACGACACGCAGGCAAGAAGCCGAAAAGACGAAGGACAACGATGAAAACAGTCGTCAGTAAAGCATTGGGAATAGCCTCGAAAGCCATCGGCTGGCTTCTGCTTCTGCCCATCGTGTTCTATCAACGCTTCATCACCCCTTTCACTCCCCCTTCCTGCCGCTTCACGCCTACATGTTCGGAATACGCACGACAAGCCATCGTGAAACACGGACCTATAAAAGGCCTCGCCCTTGCCGTATGGCGCATTTTGCGATGCAATCCTTGGGGTGGAAGCGGATATGACCCGGTTCCGTAGGAAATTAAAAAATTAAAGAATTAAAAAATTAAAGAATTAAAGTTCAATGAAAAACTTTATAGAAGAACTCAAATGGCGTGGCATGCTTGCGCAAATCATGCCAGGAACAGAGGAGCTGTTGCAGAAAGAAATGGTGACAGCCTACCTCGGCACCGACCCCACCGCCGATTCACTCCACATCGGTCACCTCTGCGGCATCATGATGCTTCGTCATCTTCAGCACTGCGGACACAAGCCCATCATTCTCGTTGGTGGAGCAACAGGTATGATTGGCGACCCTTCGGGCAAAAGCCAAGAGCGCAACCTTCTCAACGACGAGACACTGCGCCACAACCAAGAGTGCATAAAGAAGCAGGTGGCCAAGTTCCTCGACTTCGACACCGACGCGCCCAACAAGGCTGAGATGGTGAACAACTACGACTGGATGAAGGACTTCACCTTCCTCGACTTCGCACGCGAGGTGGGCAAGCACATCACCGTCAACTACATGATGGCCAAGGACAGCGTACAGCAGCGACTCAACGGCACAGCCCGCGACGGCCTCTCGTTCACCGAGTTCACCTATCAGCTGCTTCAGGGCTACGACTTCCTGTACTTATATCAGCACAAAGGCTGCAAGCTCCAGCTTGGAGGCAACGACCAGTGGGGCAACATGACCACGGGCACCGAGCTTATCCGCCGCACACTCGGCAACGAGGTTGAGACGTTTGCACTCACCTGCCCTCTCATCACAAAATCCGACGGCAAGAAGTTTGGAAAGACCGAAACGGGCAACATCTGGCTCGACCCACAGCGCACCACACCTTACAAGTTCTACCAGTTCTGGCTGAACGTGAGCGACGAAGATGCCGAACGCTACATAAAGATATTCACAAGCCTCGACAAGGCCACCATCGACTCCCTCGTCGAAGAGCACCGTCAAGACCCTGGCCGCCGCATACTGCAGAAGCGTCTGGCCGAAGAGACCACAGTGCTCGTTCACTCGCAGGAGGCTCTCGACATGGCAGTAGAGGCCAGCAACATCCTGTTTGGCAAGTCAACCAAAGACTCGCTGCTGAAGCTCGACGAGCAAACCCTTCTCGACATCTTCGACGGTGTTCCACACTTCAGCTGCTCGGCCGAGCAGCTCAATCAGCCGGCCGTCGAGATACTCACCCAAGCAGCACCCGTCTTTGCCAGCAAAGGCGAGATGCGCAAGCTCGTCCAAGGCGGCGGCGTATCGCTCAACAAAGAGAAGCTCTCGGCCTTCGACCGCGTCATCACAACCGACGATCTTATCGACGGAAAATACCTTTTGGTGCAGCGTGGCAAGAAGAATTACTATCTAATTACAATAAAATAGAAAAAAAACCGCAAAAAATTTGGTGGTGGAGCAAAAAACCACTACCTTTGCACCGAAATTACAAAGGATTGGACCATGGTGTAATGGTAACACTACAGGTTTTGGTTCTGTCATTATGGGTTCGAGTCCCGTTGGTCCAACTCAAAAAAAGGCTGCACGACACACGCGTGCAGCCTTTTTTGTTTTAAAATTAAGTAAAAAGACAAGAAAAAACGTATTATATTTTGTAAGTTATACAAAAAAAACTATCTTTGCATCTCAAAGCAAACAATAAAACAAACATAGTTATGAAAACAAATTATGAAGTGCGCTATGCCGCACACCCTGAAGATGCGAAAAGCTACGATACATCACGCATCCGTCGAGATTTTCTGATCGAGAAGGTTTTTGCAGCCGATGAAGTCAACATGGTTTATTCAATGTACGACCGTATGGTAGTTGGTGGTGCAATGCCAGTCAACGAGGCCTTGAAGCTGGAGGCCATCGACCCTCTGAAAGCCGAATATTTCACCACACGCCGCGAAATTGGCATATTCAACGTAGGTCAAGGCGAAGGCACAGTGAAGGTAGGCGACGAGACATTCACCCTCGGCTTTAAAGAGGCACTCTACATTGGCCGCGGCGACCGCGACGTGGTGTTTGCAAGCAACGACCCACAAAATCCAGCAAAGTTCTATTTCAACAGCACCACGGCCCACAAGGAATACCCATGCCGCAAGGTGACAAAGGCCGACGCCATCGTTGCCCACATGGGTGCCCTCGAAACAAGCAACGAGCGCAACATCAACAAGATGCTCGTCTCGCAGGTTCTGCCCACATGCCAGCTGCAGATGGGTATGACCGAGCTTGCTCCCGGCAGCGTTTGGAACACCATGCCCGCCCACGTCCACAGCCGTCGTATGGAGGCCTACTTCTATTTCGAGGTACCCGCCGACCAAGCTGTCTGCCACTTCATGGGCGAAGTAGCCGAGACGCGCCACATCTGGATGAAGGGCGACCAAGCCGTCCTCTCGCCCGAATGGAGCATCCACTCAGCCGCCGCCACCCACAACTACACCTTCATTTGGGGTATGGGAGGTGAGAACCTCGACTACGGCGACCAAGACTTCTCGCTGATTACGGATTTGAAGTAAAAAAAGAAAAAACATGGATACATTCAGCAAACGATTCTCACTCGAAGGCAAGGTAGCCCTCGTGACAGGAGCAGCCTACGGCATCGGCTTCGCCATCGCCGAGGCTTACGCAATGGCAGGCGCAAAGATTGCATTCAACTGTCGCGGACAAGAACATCTCGACAAGGCTTTGGCCGACTACAAGGCCAAGGGCATCGACGCACGCGGCTACATCTGCGACGTCACCGACGAAGAACAAGTAAGGAAAATGGTGGCCGACATCGAAAGCGAACTCGGCACCATCGACATCCTTGTCAACAACGCCGGCATCATCAAGCGCATCCCAATGACCGAAATGTCGGTTGACGACTTCCGCAAAGTCATCGACATCGACCTCAACGCACCTTTCATAGTGTCGAAGGCAGTAATTCCCGGCATGATAGAGAAAGGCCACGGCAAAATCATCAACATCTGCTCGATGATGAGCGAACTGGGCCGCGAAACCGTATCGGCCTACGCCGCAGCCAAAGGCGGCTTGAAGATGCTCACCCGCAACATCTGCTCAGAGTTTGGCGAGCACAACATCCAGTGCAACGGCATTGGCCCCGGCTACATCGCCACACCACAGACAGCCCCACTGCGCGAGCTGCAGCCCGACGGCAGCCGCCATCCGTTCGACCGCTTCATCATTTCGAAGACACCGGCCGCCCGCTGGGGCACACCCGACGACCTCATGGGTCCAGCCGTATTCCTCGCCTCCGACGCGTCCGACTTCGTCAACGGTCACATCCTCTATGTTGACGGCGGAATACTGGCCTACATAGGCAAACAACCATAAATAGAAACTGAAAATGCCGCATAGTCCTTCCACTATGCGGCATTTCCATTAAATATGTTTTTTTACATTATTCGTTCAAGGCATCGGCCAATTCAGCACCCGGCTTGAACTTTGCAATCTTCTTTTCAGCTATCTGTATCTTCTCTTTTGTTAAAGGATTGACACCCTCACGAGCAGGACGCTCGCTGACGCTGAATGTTCCAAAACCCACAAGAGCAACTTTGTCGCCTGCAACAAGGGCATTCTTAATGGCCTCAACGGTAGCGTCGAAAGCCTTCTTGGCATCAATTTTGGTTAAGCCTGAGCCAGCGGCGATTTTTTCAATTAATTCAGTCTTGTTCATAATTCTAATAGCTTTAAATTATATTTTTAATGTTTGTTATCAGCGATTTCTGTGGCAAATATAGGCTAAAGAATTCATAATTCAAACAAAAAAGGAAAAAAAGTTTAGTTTTTAGCTAATTTTCTATTGTTATCGACACTTTTTGTGCAGTATGACGGATATTTTTTGTAATTTTGCGCACTGATAAGTACAATAACAAATAAAAAAGGCAATAAAAATATGAGAAATATCCCAATAGTTACCAAAAACCTGCTCTTGGTCAATATCATAGCATTTGTGGCAACATGGATGCTACAGTTGAGAGGCATCGACCTCAACGACATTTGCGGCCTCCACTTTTTCATGGCCTCCGACTTTCAGGTGTGGCAGCTCGTCACCTACATGTTTCTCCACTCGGGTTTCATGCACATTCTCTTCAACATGTTTGCACTGTGGATGTTTGGAGTTGTGATAGAGAACGTGTGGGGTCCTAAGAAATTCCTTTTTTATTACATTTCATGCGGCGTGGGAGCAGGCCTTATGCAAGAGTTGGCACAGTTCTGCTCGTTCTACCTCACCATAAGCTCGCAAGACCCAAGCATTTCGTTCTCCGAACTGTTCATCATTGGCCAGCAGCTGTCGATGCAGCTCAACGGGTGGACCACCATCGGAGCCTCGGGTGCCGTCTATGCCATCCTTTTGGCTTTCGGAATGATATTCCCCAACGAGCGCATCTTCATCTTTCCGCTGCCTGTACCCATCAAGGCCAAGTGGTTTGTAATGTTTTACGTTGCCATCGAACTGTTCTCGGCACTTGGCTCGTCGGGCGACAACGTAGCCCACATGGCCCATTTGGGCGGCATGCTGTTCGGCTTCCTCATGATACGCTATTGGAACAACCATCCTACTGCCGGCTACGGCCGCAACCGCGGCTATAAGTTTTTCGACACGCTAAAGGAAAACTTCGAGCGCAGGAAGGGCGCAAAGATGCACGTCCATGAAGGAGGCGCTACACGCCAGGACGACTGGAGCTACAACCGCCAGAAGAATCAGAATCAGGAGGAAATCGACCGCATTTTGGACAAGATACGCCGCAACGGCTACGACAGCCTGACAAAAGAGGAAAAGCAGCGGCTCTTCGACAGCAGCCAGGAATAACAGCAGCAACGCCAAGCAAAAAAAGTAAGGTATGATTGGACGAATGAAGACATTCATGCGCAACATCCTGATAGGGGTAAACATTGCCGTCATTGCGGCAATGCTCGCCACCGGATTCTCCGACTACATCAACCCCGTCAGCCATCCCGTCATAGCCACCATCGGCTTGGCCTTCCCCATTCCCCTTGCGCTCAATCTCTGCTTCCTGTTCTTTTGGCTCGTAGTGAGCAAGCGCATGGCGCTCATCCCCATAGCGGGCTTCCTCATAGGCTACGTCCCTGCAAGGAAATACATACCGTTCAACGTGCCCCACGACACACCCATTGGCTGCATCAAGGTGCTGTCATACAACGTCCACGGCTACGTCTATACCCTTGGCGACGACAACGCCTTTCAGCGCATCATCGACTACATCAAGCGCAACAAGGCCGACATCGTATGCCTGCAGGAAGACCTTGGCGACTGGCTCAGCCCCGAAGCCCATCTCGACAGCATCTATCCCCACCACCAAAAGATTGTAGTAGGCGCAATGCAGATGAACGCCGTCGGCGTATATTCACGCTTCCCCATACTGCGCTGCGAACCCATTGCCTACGAGTCGCAGCGCAACGGCAGCATGGCCTGCTGGCTCGACGTCAACGGCAAGACGGTGATAGTCATCAACAACCACTTCGAGAGCAACCACCTCACCTACGACGACAAGGCTCGCTACAAGCAACTGCTTAAAGGCGGCCTTGAAACCGACACGGTAAAGAAGGAGACACGCTATTTCGCCACAAAACTTGGCGATGCCTCACGCCTCCGCGCCCCGCAGGCCGATGCCGTGGCTCGCTACATCAAGAGCCATGGCCACCATCCCGTCATCGTGTGCGGCGACTTCAACGACAGCCCCATTTCCTACACCCATCGTGTTGTGTCAAAAGGCCTTACCGACTGTTTCACGGCCACTGCCAACGGCCCTGGTTTGTCATATAATCAGAAAGGCTTCAACGTGCGCATCGACAATATTCTTTGCTCCAGCCACTTCACACCGTTCAACTGTCGCGTTGACAATAAAATACACGCTTCCGACCATTATCCCATATATTGTTGGCTAAAATTCAGCTATAAACCATAAAAAAAGAGAGAAAAACGAAAATAAATTTCTCATTTTGTAAAAAAATCATTATATTTGCATGCTTTTTTTGGCAACAACGCGAAAATAATAAATTAAAAATATAATAATAACAAAATGCAAAACAAAGGAATTGTAAAGTTTATCGCACTTATCTTGATTCTGGTGTGCGTATTCTATCTTTCCTTCTCGTTCGTAACACGCCACTACGAAAACAAGGCGGCTGCAATGGGCGAAGAGGCAGGACAGGAATACCTCGACTCAATCATGAATGAGAAAGTGTATCTCGGCGCTTATTCACTTAAGCAGTGCCGTGAAATGGAAATCGGCCTTGGCCTCGACCTGAAGGGCGGTATGAATGTTATCCTCGAAGTGTCGGTGCCCGACGTTGTTGCCGTTTTGGCCGACCACAAGACCGACGCCGCCTTCACAAAGTCGATGGAGCAGGCCAAGAAGGAAGAAGAGACCAGCCAGGCCGACTTCGTGTCGCTCTTCATCAAGTACTACAAGCAGAACGCTCCTGGCCATCGTCTGGCCGAGGTGTTCGCCACCCAGCAGATGAAGGGCAAGGTAAGTACACAGAGCAGCGACTCTGAAGTAGAAGCCGCAGTACGCGCAGAAGTACAGTCGGCCGTTGACAACTCTTTCCTCGTTGTGCGCAACCGCATCGACAAGTTCGGCGTTGTTCAGCCCAACATTCAGAAGCTCGAAGGACAGTCAGGCCGCATCATGGTTGAAATGCCAGGCATCAAAGAGCCTGAGCGCGTGCGCAAGCTCCTCCAGGGCAGCGCCAACCTCGAGTTCTGGGAGACTTACAACAGCCAAGAAATAGTTCCTCTGCTGGCACAGCTCAACCAGCGTTACGCAGCCGGCGCCGAAGCCGAGGCTGCTCCTGCCGACACCACCAAGGCCGAAGCCCCAGCAGCCGAAGCCGCCGCCGACAGCGCAAAGGCAGAGGCACCAGCCGAGAAGTCGGCGCTCGACAAGCTGAAGAAGGCCGACGCCAAGGCCGACCAGACAGCCGAGGCCATGAAGAAGCAGAACCCTCTGTTCGCCGTGTTCCAGCCTGTTCAGGGCCAAGGCCTCAGCACCGTTGGTTATGCCATGGCACGCGACACTGCCGACGTCAACAAAATCATCTATTCCGACATTGCAAAGCAGGTACTGCCTTCCGACCTCAAGCTCCTTTGGAGTGCCAAGCCGGCCGACTTCGACACCAAGGGACAGGTGTATGAGCTGCACGCCATCAAGGTGACCGAGCCTTCAGGCCGCGCTCCACTTGAGGGCGACGTAATCACCTCGGCCAAGGACGGTTTCTCTCAGTACGGCCAGCCAAACGTTTCGATGCAGATGAACAGCGACGGCGCACGCCGCTGGGCACAGCTCACAAAGATGAACATTGGCCGCGCCATCGCCATCGTGCTCGACAACACCGTGTATAGCGCACCACGCGTCAATGGCGAAATCTCGGGCGGCAACTCTGAAATATCAGGCAACTTCACCATCGAAGACACCAAGGACCTTGCCAACACGCTCAACTCAGGTAAGATGCCCGCTCCAACCCGCATCGTACAGGAAGAAGTGGTAGGTCCATCGCTCGGTGCCCAGTCCATCCAGCAGGGCATCGTCTCGTTCATCGTGGCCTTCGTGCTTCTGATGATCTACATGCTCTGCCTCTACGGCGTCATTCCGGGCATGATGGCCAACATCGCCCTCATCTTCAACCTCTTCTTCACCCTTGGCATCCTCACCTCGTTCCAGGCCGCACTTACAATGCCTGGCATCGCCGGTATCGTGCTGTCGTTGGGTATGGCGGTCGATGCCAACGTGCTCATCTACGAGCGTACGAAGGAAGAGCTCCGCGCAGGCTCCAATGTCCGCGAGGCCATGAAGAAGGGTTACGCCAACGCCTTCTCGGCCATCTTCGACTCCAACTTGACCTCGGTCATCACCGGTTTCATCCTCTACGCCTTCGGTACAGGACCTATCCGTGGCTTCGCCACCACCCTCATCATCGGTATCTTCTGCTCATTCTTCACCGCCGTTTATCTCACACGCCTTGTATATGAGCGTCAGATGAACCGCGACAAGTGGCTCAACCTCTCGTTCTCTACAAGCTTCTCGAAGAACCTGATGCAGAACACCAAGTTCCACTTCATGGGCATGTACAAGAAGACCTTCACCATTTGGGGCGTAGCAGCCGTGCTGTTCATCATCTGCCTCGCCGTCCGCGGCTTGAGCAAGAGCATCGACTTCACCGGTGGCCGCAACTATGTAGTGAAGCTCGAAAAGGCAGTAGAGCCTGAGCAGGTGCGAACAGCCCTTGCAGGAGCCTTCGGCGACGCCAACGTGAGCGCCATCGCCCTCGGCACCGACGGCAAGACCATCCGCGTATCGACCAACTACAAGATTGAGTCAAACAATCCTGACGTTGACGACGAGTGCGAGAACATCCTGTTCAAGGCCATGTCAAGCGCAGGCCTCGTCACACAGAAGAGCGTCGAAGCCTTCAAGAACCCCGACGTGCGTGCAGGCGGCTCAATCATCAGCAGCACCAAGGTAGGCCCATCGGTAGCCAAGGACATCACCTATGGAGCCATCGTGAGCGTCTTCTTCGCCCTGATAGCCATCTTCATGTATATCCTCGTTCGCTTCCGCAACGTGGCCTACTCGGTAGGTTCAACCGTAGCCCTTGCTCTCGACACCTTGATAGTAATAGGTATATACTCCGCACTTTGGGGCGTTCTGCCAATGTCGCTCGAAATCGACCAGACATTCATCGGAGCCATCCTTACCGTTATTGGCTACTCCATCAACGACAAGGTGGTAGTGTTCGACCGCGTTCGTGAGAACTTCAACCTCTTCCCCAAGCGCGACCGTCAGCAGCTGTTCAACGACTCATTGAACCAGACCCTTGCGCGTACCATCAACACCTCCGTCACCACGCTCATAGTGCTTCTCTGCATCTTCATCCTTGGTGGCGACAGCATCCGCAGCTTCTCGTTTGCGATGATTCTCGGTGTCATCTTCGGTACCTGCTCATCAATCTTCGTTGCAGCTCCAATAGCATTCCTCACCATGGGACGCAAGATTAAGGAAGACAAAGAATAAATATTAAGAGGTGAGAGGTAAGAGGTAAGAGGTGAGAGGTTCTCACCTCTCACCTCTAAATTATTCTCTCACCTCTAATTTTTTACCCCTCATGAAAAAAATACTCATTCTCTTGGCGACATTCTTCGCCATGGCATCACAAGCACAAAACGTACAGTTGCATTACGACTTTGGACATTCCATCTACGACGAACTAAAAGACACTCGTCCAAAGCTCACATCTACAGTCGAAATGTTCAGGGCAGACAAATGGGGAAGCACGTTCTTCTTCGTCGATATGGACTATGCCGACGGCGAAGTAAAGTCGGCCTATTGGGAAATATCGCGCGAGCTGCAGTTCTGGAAGGCTCCTGTGTCAATCCACGTAGAATACGACGGTGGACTCAACTACATCAAGGATGCCTATCTCGCCGGACTCACCTATACGTGGAACAGCCGCGACTTCCGCAACGGCTTCACCATCTCGCCCATGTACAAATACCTTCGCGGCAACGACAAGCCCAACAGCTTCCAGCTCACGGGCACGTGGCGCGTCAACTTCGGCAAAGGCAAATATTCGTTCCTTGGCTTCGCCGACTTCTGGCGCGAGAAGCACACCGACGCAAAAGGAACCGAGCACGACCTCACCTTCCTTGCCGAGCCACAGTTCTGGCTCAATCTCAACGCCTTCAAGGGCATCGACAAGGACTTTAAGCTAAGTGTAGGCACCGAGTGGGAAATATCGTCAAATTTCGCCGTTATGGACGGCTGGCGATGGAACCCCACCCTCGCCCTTAAATGGACCTTCGACTAAGACAAGGCATTTCCATGACGGATTTTCGCAACAACCCTTCACCCTACATTATTTTACACTAAACCGTTAACTATCAATTGCTTACGGAATGTAGGGTACCTACCAACCCTACACTCACCCTACATCATCCCTACATTCGGCCATGAAATGGCCAATCGGCTGAAAAATGTAGAGTGAATGTAGGGTAAATGTAGAGTTGACAGGCACCCTACATTCACCAACTCATTGATTATCAACGCCTAATTGCGAAATGATGTAGAGTGTAGGGTGTTTGCGGAGCAGGCTTATATACGAAAGTAATGCAACTTAGTATGGCAACAAAGACAAGTGTCCATTGCAATTCTGTCACGGTTATGACAGTCGTCTGCCATAGTTATGACAGTTGCCTGTCAAA
>JAQXRI010000131.1 GCA_029218445.1 Prevotellaceae bacterium
ACAAGAATGCTACATTCCAAACAAGGAGGTGGCTGACGAAATGAACAACGCTATTAGCGCTACCACATGGGAACCTTTGGTAAAGACTATACAGAATTCCAAATCATTGCTTGAAGCCACCCTATCTGGCAACGAGCAAGCCGTGGCAAAAGGCATCGACCAGGCTCATGACGAGCACACCAGCATCCTCTCCTACAATGACGAAAATTCCTTGGCATGTGTGCTTTCAGTAGCATATATTTGGGCAAGGAACGAGTATATCATTCACAGGGAGTATGCCACTGGCAAAGGCTATGCCGACCTTGTGATGATTCCCCGTCGCAACGTCAGCAAGCCTGCATTGGTAATAGAACTGAAGTTCAATCATTCCGCCGACACTGCCATCGACCAAATCAAGCGCAAGGAATATCCCTCGAAGATAGCCGAATACACCGGCGACATCCTCCTCGTGGGCATAAACTACGACAAAGAGTCGAAGCAGCATACTTGTAAGATAGAAGGTTACACAATATGAAAAAGGTACTCAAATTGATTGGCGGCCTCGCAATTGGTGCAATAATTGGACTGATACTGGCATTCTTGCTGATACTGTTCATCGATGGCAGCGAAGGACTAAGCAATGCCATGAATAAAGACATCAATGCGTCGAAGTTAGCCATTTCAATAGCGTGCACCTTTGCCTCGCTCATCATCACCGCCATACTCCAGTTCGCCCTTCACGAAGTCGGCCACCTTCTGTTTGGCTTGGCTACAGGGTATAAGTTTTCGTCAATCAGAATCTACAAATATGCTCTGGTAAAGGACGATAGCGGATTCCATGTCAAGAAGTTCAACATACAGGGAACGGGCGGACAGTGTATCATGACACTCCCCGAAGACACCAACCCGACGAGAGTACCATTCTTCTGGTACAACGCTGGAGGCGTGATAGTCAACATACTGCTCTTTGCCATATCCATAATAGTGCTTTCCTTCTGCAATCTTGGCATGGTTGCCGAATCGTTTTTCATAATGCTCGCCTTCACCGGTGCCTTTATTGCCTTAATAAATGGAGTTCCACTTAGTTTCAACGGACTCTGTAACGACGGCAGAAACATACTGCTGCTCATGAGAAACAAGCGCTCACGCCGTTTCTTCCTGCGTATGATGCAGGCTGCCAGCAAACTGTCGAGGGGAAAACGGCTGAAAGACATGCCCCGGGAGTGGTTTGAGGACATACCGGTAGATTCGCCAAAAGACTATTTCCTATTGGCAAACCGCATCAACTATGCCGCATTGCTTGAAGACTTAGGCAGATTAGACGAGGCACGCCGTGTGTATGAAGAGATTAGTTCTTTCAGAAAAGATTTGCCGGGATTGATAAAACTCGAGATTGGTGCCGACCACATTTTGATGGAACTGCTAACCACCGGCAGGCACGACGTTGTGGAAACAATCTACGACAAGTCACAACAAGCTTATATCAACTCTTCCTACAAGTTTTCGCCTATCAAAACCGTCGCGTTATACGCCCTCGCCTTGCTTCACGACAACGACCCCGTCCGTGTCAAGCAACTGCTCGACGAACTAGAGTCGCATCGTAAAGACTATCTCATGCCTGGTGAATATCTCACCGCAATCTACCTTGTCGGACAGTGCGACAACCGTAAGCCTCATTTATCATAGTCATTATATATATTTTGCTGTGATTGACCGAGGACAAGACTTCAGGTCTTCAGGAGTGCCTTCAAACAGCACTTCTCCTCCATTCCTACCGCCCTCAGGACCAAGGTCGATTATCCAGTCGGCACGTCGGATGATGTCGAGGTTATGCTCAATAATAACGACTGTATTTCCTGCTTCTACAAGTTTGCAGACAATCTGGTAGAAACGCTCTATGTCGTTCATGTGCAGTCCTGTGGTAGGCTCATCCATGACATAGATGTTTCCCTTTTTGCGCAGTTCCGTTGCTATTTTCAGTCGTTGATTCTCTCCACCCGACAACGAACTCAGTGTCTGACCAAGTTTAAGATAGTCAAGACCAACTTCTTGTAGGAGCAACAGATAACGAGTGATCTTCTTCTCTTCTGCAAAGAAATCAAGAGCTTCCTCAACAGTCATGTCAAGCACCTCGGCGATGTTCTTTCCACGATACAGATAGCCAAGAGCCTTCTTGTTGTATCTCTTGCCTTCACATTCCGGGCATCGGGTCCTGACGGCATCGAGGAAATTCATCTCAAAACTCAGATAGCCACGACCTTCACATTTCGGGCAAGCGCCTGCGGCATTAAAACTGAACAGAGAAGTGTCCTTATCGTTAGCTTGTGCAAAGAACTGTCGCAGATGATTGAAGATGCCTATGTATGATGCAATATTGCCCCTTGATGTATGTCCTA
>JAQXRI010000132.1 GCA_029218445.1 Prevotellaceae bacterium
TATATATTTGAATACAAAGACACAAAGAAACGAAGATTTTTTAGATACAAAGACAACAAGCGACTAAAAGTCGCCACAAAGGCTTGCAGTGGAAAAACTTTGTGGACTTTGTAAGCAGCTTTGCTGCTCATAGTATCTTCCGTAAGCCCCAAAAATGCTTTGTTTCTTTGTGTCTTTGTGTTTAAAACTATACCAGCTGAATAGTTACACGAAATCCAACAACCGCCGATTGTAGGGGCGGTTTAACGGTTTAGGACAATTCGTCGAACTCACGTTTTTTAATGTTTCTTTTTCACCACCATAGCCGCGCCGCCGCTTGGCTGTAGCTTCAGCTCGATGGCCTTGCCTGCCTTTATGGTAGTTGTCTGCATTTCCACTTTCGTTCGTGTGGTCAGCTTGGGGTTGTCGTTGTATATCACCACTTCATATTTTCCCTGCGGAAGGAAGCCGGTGTCGATGGTCACGGTGCGCGCCTCGGTGTTGGTCATGGCTCCTATAAACCATGTGTCGCCGCTGCGGCGTGCCTGCACGATGTATTCGCCCGGCTGGCCGTCGAGGGCAATGCTCTCGTCGAACACAGTGGGACAATCGCGCCAGAACTTCAGTTCTGCTTCATCCTTATCTACAAAAGGCATGTCATACCAGAAGAGGAACTGCAGCGGACTGTAATACACGGCGGCCATGGCAAGCTGGTGGGCCTTGGTGTTCTTCACGCGGCCGTTGAAATAGCAGAGCGTGTAGTCGCCGGGGCCGCAGAGGAAGCGCGTGAAGGGCAGCGTGACGTTGTGGGTGGCGTCGGGCATCTCCTCGTTGCCGCGTATGCCTTCCTGAGTCAAGAGGTTGGGATAGGTGCGGCTGAAGCCTGTGGGGCGGTATTCGTCGTGGATATCGACCATGATGCCATGCTCGGCGCATTTTCTTACAGCCTCATGCAGCCACAGCGTCCACTGCTGGTTGCCTATATGCACAAAACCGAACTTTATTCCCTTTATGCCCCACTGCTTGTAGAGCGGCAGAAGCTCGTCGAGCTGGCGATAGAGCGCACGCTGGTTGACATACACCCACACGCCGATGCCCTGCTTCTTGGCATACTCGCATACTTCGGGCATGGTGAAGTCGCGCGTTTCGATTACCTTGCGTGCATCCGAAGCCACCTTCATTTCTGGGCCATACCATCCTGCGTCGAGCTCCACATAGTAGATACCCATCTTCTTGCAGTAGTCGATGCTCTTGAAGATGTGCTCCTTGTCGAGACGGCCTGAGCGGAACGCCTTGCCGGGGCGGATGAACGATACATCGCTGATGGCACACTCAGGATTGAGGTTTAGCACGATCTCCTTGTTGTTGATGAGTTCCACTGGCTTATTTGCTGCCATGATCACTCGCCAAGGCATATCGAAAGGCGAGGTGACGTCGGCACTCTCGTATATCTTCACTTTCAACAGATTATCCTCTTCGAGCGCGAACTTGCCACGCACGAAGTCGGTCATGGCAGCTTCGAGCAGTGCCACGTAGGTGTTGTCGGGAAGGCGCATCAGCAGCGGACGCTCGCATTCGTTCCATTGGGCTTTGCTCAGTGGCTGATAGTGGTAAGGTCCTTGCGCCCAAGCCTCATACCATGCCATTGTGCCTTCGGGCATACGGAACGAGGTCACCTCGTTCTTGATGTGCAGGAAGAGTCCGTTGGCCGTTTCGGGGAAGTGATAGCGGAAGGCAATGCCCTCGTTGTATGCCCTCACCTCGATGTCGATGGCATAGTAGCGGCGCTTGTCGTAGCTGCCCCCCGAACCGCCCTCTGTACCTTTGGCGTAGTGGAGGGTCATGGCGTTGTAGTGGTCGCGGATGGTGGCGTTCTCACCATAAAGTGGAGTCCATGTGGTGTCGCGTTCTGAGCGGCTTACGTTCTGTAGCTTCATGTCGTCGCACCAGTGGGCTACGTTGTCGTTTGGTATGCCCAGTGCCGACTCTATGAGGCTGTTGTCGATGTCAACACCCATTCGGCTGTCGCCAATGATGGTGCGTCCCTCAAACTTGACGGAATAGTTCATGCCGTCGATGTCTATCTCATATTTGCCGTTGGGCGACGTAAGCCTTTCGGCATAGGCGGTGGCCGTCAGGCACAAAGCCGCCAAAACTAACAGTGTTTTATTCATATATATAATGTGCTATTTTAGTTTTGCAAATCAATGTGCCTCAACAGCCTGACGGCATCCACATATTGCGCTATGCCTTGCGCCACCTCCTTGGCGGCCTTCATGGCCAGCACCACAGTTTGAGGACGGTGGACGACGTCGCCGCCGGCAAACACGCCTCGGCGAGTGGTCATGCCGTAAGGGTAGTCGTTGGTGAGCACGTAGCCCTTCTCGTCAACGTCGATGCCGTTGGTGGTCGATACGATGCGGTTGGCGGGACGCGAGCCTACGGCAAGGAAGATGCGGTCGAACTCTTGCGTCGTCTCGCCGTCGGGTCCTGCAAGTTTGGTCGCTTTCAAGTAGCCTTTGCCGTTGTCGATGAATTCGGTGGCCTGCGTTTTCCACAAAAACTTCACGCCCTCGCTGACGGCGGCGTTGTATTCGCTCTCTATGGCTGGCATCTCTTCCTTCGTCTTGCGGTAGATGACGGTCACGTCGGCTCCAAGGCGTATCGACGTGCGGGCAGCATCCATGGCCATGTTGCCGCAGCCTATTATGCCCACACGGTCGCCCTCGTTCACCGGCACATGCCGACGGCTGATGGCTCCCTCTTTGTAGGCCGAGAACTGATGGAGCAGATAGATGGACTGGCCAATGCCGCCGAGCTTTACGCCCGGAGTGCTGAGCTCTTGTGGCAGAGCCGTGCCAGTGCCGATGAATATGGCGTCGTAGCCGTCGGCGAAGATGCTGTCGATGGTCACGTTGTCGCGTCCCACCATGCAGTGAGGCTTAAACACTACGCCCAGTGCCTCTATCTTTTTTATCTCAGCCCTTACGATGGCTTTGGGCAGACGATATTCGGGAATGCCGTACATCAGCACACCGCCCAGTTCCTCTTGTCCTTCAAATATCGTTACGCTGAATCCCTGGCGTGCAAGGTCGCCGGCCACGGTAAGTCCCGCAGGTCCTGAGCCAATGACCGCCACTCGTCCGCGTGTCTTCTGCGGCAGGTCTTCGCCAATGAGGTTCATCTGTGTGTCGAAGTCGGCAATGAAGCTCTCCAATCGTCCTATCTGTATTGGCTTGCCTTTCTTCCCCAGTACGCAGCTGCCTTGGCACTGCTTCTCGTGTGGGCACACGCGTCCGCAGATGGCAGGCAGGTTGCTCGTCTCGTTTATCACGTGCATGGCAGCTCCGATGTTGCCTTTCGACAGCTGCCTTACAAACTCGGGAATGTTGTTGCCTATAGGACAGCCTTTTCTGCACTGCGGCACTTTGCAGTGCAGGCATCGCTTGGCTTCGTCAATGGCTTCCCTCATGGTGAGAGCTTCGTTCACTATAGGGAATATGTTTCGTTCCTTTTCCATCGTTTATTTAGATATTTGTTTAAGTTTCGTAATAATTGAGTTTTTTATATAATACGTTTGGCATTTCAATATTACTGAATAAAAAAAACTGTCCTGCTCCTCACGGGGCAGGGCAGCCGTAGTTTTCAAGCGGTTTGTCTTTTTTATTCTACCATGCTTTTTGCTGAAATCAATTATAACTACCTAAATCCTAAACTAAACTAACTAAAATAAAACATTTATAAAACCTAATTTCACTATTAAATACGAACAAAAATGCAATATTACTTACTTTTTTTGCCCATTATTTTGCATTTTTCAAAAATATAGTGTAATTTTGTGGCGACAAAAAGTAACGAAAACCATTTTATCCAATGACAATAAATAGACTTCTACTGCTTATAACGACCATTGTTTGGCACGCCACGACAACCTTTTCAGCCGACATTCACCAACTGACGCTCGCCGACGGATTGGCGGGACTGTCGGTAGCCGACATTGAGGAGGACCGTTCGGGGCAGATGTGGATTGCCACAAGCAACGGCATATCGCTGTTCAATGGCGACCGCATACGCAACTATCCACTGCCAATGACCCACGACCGGCAGCCCAACTACTGCTACGACATTGACATCGACGACGACGGCAACGTGTGGGCGGCGACAAAGGCGGGACTCTTCTTTCTCGACCGATACAGCGACTCTTTTCAGCAAAGAGTTGCTGAACTGGATAGGGTGGAGTGTGTGAAATGTATGGGGACGACGGTGTATGTCGGAACACGACAGGGACTCTTTGTAGTGACCGCCAAGGGAACGAGCAAAGTGGAACTGCCGGGAGGAATGAAGGCTAACAACAGCGTGAGGAACATCGTTGGCGACTCGAAGGGAAACATTTGGTTCACCACACGCAACGACGTGTTCTCGCTCGCCACCGCCACCGGCAAGCTGCGCCGACTGCCGCTGTTCACGCCTTCGGGACTCTCAAAGATGGTCGTTGGCGGAAAGTATGCCTATATTGGCACCAAGAACAACTGACTCTACAGAATGGAAGTGGCAACAGGCAAGGCTGTGCCTTTGAGCGAGACGCCAAGGGTTATCACCAGTGTCAGCCTTTACCGTGACTCGATGCTCTTGGTTGGCTCCGACGGCGGAGGTGCTTACGAGGTGAACCTCCATACGCACAAGGTGACGGCGCATTACGGCACCGACGAGCCTCAGGGACACCGGCTGCCGAGCAATGCGGTATATTCATTCAGACGGTTTGAAAACGGATGCCGATGGTTTGGCATGTACCGCGAGGGCATTGCCTACACTTATTTCAGCTTCCCAGTGTTTCAGACATACACCTGCGGCGATTTCGACAGCCACGACATTAATGTCACCGCCCACGCCTCACACGACGGTATGCGGCTGATATGCCAATGCGACGGCTTCTATTTCATCGACGAGAAGACCCGAAAGGCCGAATACCACTCGCTCGGCTCGTTTGGATTGAAGCTTGTGAGGCAGGCTATGTGGTATGATGGCTTCTTCTACATTGGGTCGTACGATGCCGGTGTCGTAAGGTATAACCCGAAGAACGATGTCATTGAGCGTGTGCCAAACTGCGACAAACTAAGCTACGCCACCATTTCAGGCATGACTGTATCGCAAGCCGACATACTTTGGCTATCTACAAGCGAGGGAGCATTCCTTATAAACAAAAAGGGAGAAATAAGGAATATCAACGAGCGCAACTCACAACTGCCGATGGGCATCAAAAACACATTCTTCGACACCAATGGCAACGGCTGGATTGGCTCAAGCAATGGCCTTTGCCTTTATATTGCAGCCGAGGACGTTATAAAGGGAGGGGACTTTCCAAAAGGCTTCTTCAACAACATTCCCGACCTGAAAGTCAATGGCAATCAGGAAGAAATCGTGACGTTCGACCGACTGAGGATTTTCCATACCGATACGGCAATGAAAGACTTCGGCGAACTGCAATTGCCTTCTGGCATCTTGTCGGAAAACTGTATCGACGCACTGCCTATGGGAAACCGACAATACTGGATAACCACCGAGAAAGGTCTGTTTCTGTGGAACGACGCCAACAGGACTATTGCGAGGTACGGCGCAAGTACGGGAGTTGACGGAACGGTCAACGGCATGACACTGAGTTTGGACAGCGACGGCATATTGTGGGTGGGGACGAGCAACGGACTGAAGATGCTCGACACCAAGACAAAGGCTTATCTCAGGAAGTATTCCACGCAGACGGTGGTCATTGGTGGAATGGTGGTGGGCAACAGTCTTGTTGGCAGTGGAGAAACAATGAGGATTAACGACCAGCGACGAATAGACATCGGCTGGAACCTCGTGTCGAAGATGGTGATAATGTCGCTTGCCATTCCCAACTATACCGACAACACGGGAAAACTTTATGAACCTAAAATCCGCAAGCAATCTCAATGGCAATCTCAATTGCAGTAAAGAGCTTGAACACTATGCATCATGATAGTATGAGCGTGAATTTTGTCCGATTTGTGCATACCTTCCCCTTACCCCACAATGCGACTTGAGGCAAT